>JAJYTS010000062.1 GCA_021792935.1 Bacillota bacterium
CCATCGACGCAGCGTCGTCGGAGTGACGCCCAGAAATTGTGCCGCGTCGTGTATACTCACCAATTTTCGTGCCATATCCAGATTATACATGATTAGATAAGTGTAAACAACATTTAAGGAAACTGTTCGAACGCTAACCCGCTGCCCGCCGTGGCCCGCGTTCGGGACCGATCCGCTTTATAAAATCGCTCAAACACCCGCGGCAATTCATCCGCCCCAATCCCCACACCAGTATCTGTCATCGTCACCTCCACCTCATCATCGCCGCCGCGCGCGTCTATTTTTACCGTCCCTCCCGGCGAGATAAATTTAATGGCGTTGCTTAGACAATTTACCCAGACGTGGCTTAGCAAGTCGCGATCTCCCGTCAAGAAAAACGAAGGCAGCACCATCTCCAGCGATAGGTTCTTTTCCGTCCACAACGGCTCCAACGCCACCACCGCCGCCCGGATCTGGCGATCCCCCTGAAAGGTCTCCTCATGAACCGGATGATAGCCGGATTCAAGCGATGTCAATTTCAGTAGGCTTTCGGTCATTCGGGA
Source organism: Bacillota bacterium (assembly GCA_021792935.1). Lineage (GTDB taxonomy): Bacteria > Bacillota > Sulfobacillia > Sulfobacillales > Sulfobacillaceae > Sulfobacillus_B. Next base: position 543 of record JAJYTS010000062.1, read on the forward strand.
AAGCCGCTCACTTTCTAAACAAATAATGTCCAAATACTGTGTCCTCTGGCTCGACGAAATTCCTTCCTGTTTAAGAATGCTGGCAAATCCCCCGATAGCCGCCAAAGGCGACTGGATTTCGTGCGAAACATTGCCAATAAACTCTTGGCGCATGGATTCTAGTTTTGCCAGTTCCTCCGCCATTGAATTGAGGCTGTCCACCAACTGCTGCACCGGATGGTCAAGCCCCTCATGTCTGACGATGCTGCCAAGGTCGACACGCACTTGAAAGTTGCCCTGGGCTATTTGGCGGATGGCCTCCAGCAGCGACTGCCAGGCTTGTTGCCGCTTTAAGGCGCCTGAACGCGCAAAGATGGCCCCGCCAATAGCGATAAGGAAAAAGGCGGTAGCCACCGTCACCATGACACGCCCATACGCACTCATCGACACCGCGGCCACCTGAAAGATCCCGCCGGAGAGGAAGTAGGCCGCCGTAAAGAGAAGATAGGCTGCGGCTAGAGCGATGGCCACCCGCGCAACAACCCACATTATTTCCTGCCGGCGCCCATTCCGCCTTGATGACTCCATCAAGACGTCACCTCCAAACGATATCCAAGTCCGCGAATAGTTCGGATAGAAAACTGGGCCGGTTCTACGGGAAACTTGTCCCGCAGGCGCTTAATATGAACATCCAAGGTTCGCTCATCGCCCTCATAGTCATACCCCCAGACCTCCTCCAACAGATTTTCCCGCAGTAGAGTCTGACCGGAATAGCGGGCGAGATGATAGAGAAGGAGAAATTCTTTAGGCGGGAGCGGTATATCGCGTCCTGCCAGCGTGACCTGATGGGTGCGGGCGTCAAGATGGGCCGTGCCAATTGTCAATTCCTGATGGGTATTGATATGGAACCGCCGCAGCACCGCCTGAATACGAGCAATCAGCTCTTCTCCCGCAAACGGCTTAGTAATATAATCATCGGCCCCTAGGGAAAATCCTCTGACTTTTTGGGACACATCCCCCAAGGCGGTAACCATCATAATGGGCAATGACCAGCTTTCCCGAATTTGTTCACAAAGAGTCCAGCCGTCCGTTTCAGGCATCATCACATCCAGCAAAACCAAATCAACCTTAGTTTCCGCCAACACGTCCCAAGCCTTTCTTCCGGTACATGCCTGGACAGTTTCGAACCCTGCGGACTGTAGGGTAACCTCCAGCAGTTCTCGCAAATACGGATCGTCATCAACAATTAAAATTCGCGGCACTTTGTTCACCTCACGCCCTTAACTCCATTTTAAAAAATTAGTGTGAACAGCATGTGAACGTCAAAGCGATGTGTATTTAAAATGGCTATTGGCAATCTAGGGTTGCATGGTCTTCCGCCTTATTCAACCTGTTTTGTACAAAATGGTTGATTGGGCCTTCGGGACCATCCGCTATATTGGGCAGCATAGCCCTGCTGCCGAATTTCATGAAAAAGTCGGGTCCGTTGGTCACCCCGCGCGTCACGTGGCCGTCTAAATAGGCTTTGAAAGGATCCAGTTTGGAAAGCCCCTGATTCCGGCTGCGGCGGACCGGACCGGTCCGCAAGTCTTTCTACATCACTTGCTCACTCCTTGTCATCTAGACACCTACCTGTGGTCGGGGTATTAGTGTCAGATTTCGTGAGGGGTGGGTCAAAGTCATTCTCTGGATCAGTTTAATTCTGGCGCTAACATGGGCTAGTCCCCCTTCCATGCGGCCTGTACACTGTAATATGAGCGGGCCTGAAAAACCCCGATCATTCTCCCTCCGGCGTGCCGGGTCTGCGGTCTACCGCTTCCTGTAAGCGAGTAGAACCGGAGGGAGGTGGTGCCATGAGTCTCCATCTCACCGTGCCTGTCGCTGTCGCGATAGTCGGTTTGATTGGGCGATGGCTTTTCAGTCGTCGCAAAAAGTAATCCGCGCGGGACGACAGCCCGGCGGATTACGATGAGTCTCTAGCTCTCTGTTAAGCGATCGCAAACTTCGGGGCTCTGTACGCCATCCGGCCACCACCGAGCGGCGTGCATCTTTGTGTCTATGTGCATTTTACCACCCCATTGTGATACTTCAATCAAACCGTGCGGTGTCCAATTCCTTCGTACACGCCACCGCCTAACCGCCGGGAGCCGAGTCCGATGCATTTTCCTTGACCACGTTAATGATGCGCTTTCAGGGTTAGTACCGTAGTGCTTACCTCCGACCAATCGCTGGTGCGCGATGTCTCATTACAGCCAAAAAACGCTAAATATGGAGGTGGGTAGTGGAATGCGACTGATCGTTCCGTCTTCAAGAATTCCAACCAGCGGGAGACCGCACATTCCAACCCTGGTCAAAATTGTTAACGCGGGTGTTGAGACTAACAAACGGCGATTTCCAACCTCAGATTGTGCATACCCTTTACAATAGTCACTCCTGCGTCCAATTCGGCTCAGAATCCCGCAAACCAATGCTGTAACCCCCTAAAGATTGGCGGCCAGGCCCGCGTCATTACCCTGCGTATTTCCTGCATTTCCCATGGCCGCATCCGTAAATTAAGGCAGGAAAAAAGTGGCCTGTCGAGAATATAGCAAGGATGACGATTCAGAGGCGGTCATGGAATGCATAGTGTTCCCACGGTGGCGCCCTTCGGCACTTGGCGCTCTCCAGTATCTGCAAAGATGCTGACGGAAACGGCAGTTGTTTTGCTGGATGTATGGATCGAGAAATCCACCCTGTATTGGCTGGAAGGAAGGCCTCATGAAAACGGGCGATGTGCCCTAATGCAAGCGGACTCCGGCCACCTACCCGTTGAGCTTTTGCCGGAATGGTGCAACATCCGGTCACGAGTCCATGAATACGGCGGTGGAGCCTATATTATTTCTAACGGCACCGTATACTTTTCCAATGACCCGGATCAGGAGGTCTATCGCCAACGCCCCGGCTATCCGCCCGAGCAGCTCACTCAAGGAGCCGAAGACCGGCGCTATGCCGACTTTTCCTTAGACCAGGCTCGAAACCGGCTTATTGCCGTTCGCGAAACACATGGCGATGGGTGGGTCAACAACGCGTTAACCGCAATCCCTCTCGACGAGGCGCTGGCGGAAGACACTATCCTAACCCAAGGGCACGACTTTTATATGAATCCCCGAGTCAGTCCGGACGGAACCAAACTTGCCTGGATTGCGTGGGATAAGCCGCACATGCCCTGGGACACCGCGCATTTATTTATCGGGGAATTCCTCTCGGATGGGAGCCTAAGTCAGATTCGCGAAATCGCGGGGGGGTCTGAGGAATCTGTCTGTCAAGTTGTGTGGTCCCCCGATAATCAACTTTACTTTGTTTCCGATCGAAACGGATGGTGGAACCTTTATACCTGGCAAGAGGGCTCAACCCACGCTATTACGGCGTTGCACGCGGATTTTGGAGACGCGGCCTGGATTTTTGGCCAAATCAACTACGCCTTTTCCGATCCGAATCACGTTATTGCCACTTATACAATAGACGGCTATTCCAAACTGGTGCGCATTGATGTCAGAACCCGGGAAATGGCGCACATTCTCTGTCCATTTACCACGCTATCCCAAATCCGGGCATCTGGCGCCCAAGTCGCGATGATAGCGGGGGCCGACCGCGTGCCCGAAGCCATCGTACTATATGATGGCGAGAAGCGGGAATATAAAATGGCCGCCCAAGCTTTCCAGCAACCCTTGGAGGACGATAATATCGCCCTGCCCGAGCCCCTGCGGTTTCCTAACCAAGATGGCACCATGTCATACGGATTCTTCTTTGCCCCCAAAAATCGCGACTATATCCCTCCCGAAGGAGAGCGTCCCCCATTAATTATTATCGCGCACGGCGGGCCCACCGATCATTTTGAACCCAAGTTTCGCCTTGATATCCAGTACTGGACCACTCGCGGATTTGCCGTCGCGGCGGTTAACTATGGCGGCAGCACCGGATATGGCCGCGCCTATCGCCAGCGCCTACGGGGCGGTTGGGGAGTTGTTGATGTCAACGACGTGGTCGGCGCCGCCACGTTTCTTGTGCGCGGCGGCAAAGCGGATCCCCGCCGCCTGGTCATACGCGGATCGAGTGCGGGGGGATACACAACGCTGTCCGCACTTGCTTTTCAGGATATCTTTAAAGCGGGCACCAGCTACTATGGAATTGGGGATCTCACAGCGCTATCCTCATCAACCCATAAATTTGAGTCAGGCTACCTGGACTTTCTTATCGGCCCCAGGCAAGAGAGCGCCCAAACCTTAGTAGACCGCTCTCCCATCTTTCATCTTGAGGGATTTCACAGCCCCGTACTCTTGTTCCATGGGTTAAACGATAAAGTGGTTGACCCTAAACAGACCCAGTTTTTGGCTGATAGTTTAATTAAGCGAGGCCTCCCCGTGACCCAGTTATTTTTCGCGGGCGAAGGGCACGGCTTTTCCGACCCCGATACCATTGAGCGCTGCTACACGGCGGAACTATGGTTTTACACCCAAGTTCTTAAAATTAGACCCGCGGAATGGATTGAACCCCTACCCTTCCACAATTGGCAAGCCTAGCCTAAAGACCGGGCCATTCGTCAAGTTAGACGGAGGGAATCCTCAACCGCCATTCCGCCAGTCTCCCACACCACTTGTTCCGCGCCCAGGGCGGCCGCCCATTTCTTGAGGGCTTCATTGATCGCCGCCGCCAACGTAGGAGACGGCCGCACCGCTCGGTTCCACTGGGCATTATGCACCACCAAGGTGTCATGATCCCGCTGCAATTCCGGGTCGATAAGACCCACCAGCCGGTCACCCGCTACCACCGGCATGGCATAAATGCCAAAACGGCGTTTATGAGAGGGAACATAGACCTCCCAACGGTAATGAAAGTCAAAGAGATCTAGCAAACGCTGCCGGTCCCACAAAAGATTGTCCAGCGGAGGCAAAAAGCGAATGGGGCGCCGCCAGCCTCGAGGAGCAGATTCGCACTTTTGCAGATCTTCCACATCCTCAGCTAAAACATAGTACGGTGAGGAAACCTGATTGATGGTTACCGCCACCACGGTCCCATCCATTTGCCGGCGCTTCAGCATGCTTTGACGGATAGCCGCCGGATGGCCGTTCCATCCTAAACGCGCATGCCGCCCATTTATGAGCCGGTATGCGCGCAGATACTTGTCGAACAAACGCTCGTCTGCCTCTTCATTAGTTATTTGCCGGCATTGTTGGATAACCTCTTGCTCCAAAACATGGGAAGGCACATCAAAATACCGCGTGGTCCCTTCCCTTCTGACCACCATTAACTGGCCGCTATCCACCAGCAAATTTATAACATGGGAGGATTCCTTGGTTGAAGCGGATGCCGTGTCCCAATATCCGAACACCTTTTTGTCACTGCGAAAAGCCCGCGACGGCGTTGCCCCCTGTGACTCGATGCGGTGGATAATTTCCCGCATCGCGCCTGGATAGCGGTTTAACTCTGAGGAAAGAAACCGCGCCATGCGGCGCCGTACACCCTCAAAGGCTAAATAGTCTTTGGTGGGGATGACGGAGGCTTCATTGGCCCGGTATTCAAAGACTCGCCGCTCCTCCAGCAAGGTATTCAGCATATGGGGACGGTACAAGGCGCTACGGGCCAATAGAGCCAAATCCTGATTTCGTCCCACCCGTGCCACCGGATCAATTTGAACCGCCTCCAGGGCGTGAATTGCTTCTTCCACCTGGACCTGTCCAGGGCGGCTTGTCTTGGCGCCCAATAAAATTTTTTCCAATAAAAAGCGGCGCGCGGCCAAACGCGAGACCCGCACCGGAGTGTCAACCGATTTCCCCATTTATGATGGCCCCTCTTCACACATGGCATTATCACGACAGCAAAATAACCATATGGCGGCCGTTTGCATCCGTCAACCAAATGCCGCGCGTCGTGACGGCAAAGATGCTTTTTGCGGGTAATTCACAGACACCTCATCCTAGCCGCGGCCTGGATGCAGGAAATCTTCCCGCCGAGTGCGAATATCCTGCATGTTAACGGGGGTGATTTAGGTGGCAATCGAGTCACAAACCATGAAAGCGATTTCCCTGGCGCAACTAGCCGACTGGCGCTTAGCCTTTGGCGAGAATCCACTTCACCAGGTTATCGCCAACGCCATTATTAAAAATGGCGTACAGGCGGTGGCGCAGCAAAGAACGCGCATAACAGAACTTAATTACGCGTTTTCCCACGAAGTGCCAACCCCGGCCATTACCCATCAACGGCAAAGCGGTCGCTGCTGGATTTTTGCCGGACTTAACGTTATCCGCCAGAACGTGGCAGAGAAGTTGGGTGTGAAGGAATTTGAACTATCCCAAGCCTATCTCATGTTTTATGACAAACTAGAAAAGGCCAATTACTTTTTGGAAAGTATACTGAAAACCGTGGATGAGCCGCTAGAAGGACGCCTGCTATCCTGGCTTTTAGCCGCGCCCTTGCAAGACGGCGGACAGTGGGATATGTTTGTCAGCCTTGTCGATAAGTATGGCGTGGTGCCTAAAGACGTTATGCCGGAGTCTTTCCATTCAAGCAATTCGCGCCACATGAACCAGTTGGTGACGGCAAAATTGCGCGAAGACGCGGCAACACTGCGCCAATTGGCGAAGTCCGAGAATAACCGCGAAGCTCTTTCCCACCGCAAATCTAAAATGGTGGCTGACATCTACCGCATGCTGGCCCACTTTCTTGGGGAGCCGCCACAAACGTTCGACTTTGAATACCGGGACGACAATCACGCGTATCACGCCGACCGCGGCATACGCCCCAAAGAATTCTTTGACAAGTATGCCACTATAGCGCTGAACGACTATGTCAGCATTATTAACGCGCCGACGGCGGATAAGCCGTTTGGCCGCAGCTATACCGTGGACTATCTTGGCAATGTGACCGGCGGCCAAGGGGTGCTTTATCTAAACCTGCCCGGCGAACGGTTCCAGCAAATCGCTTCCCAGCAGTTGGAGGAAGGCGCTCCGGTGTGGTTCGGGTGCGACGTGGGCAAGATGTCAGAACGCGACACCGGCATCCTCGACGTCGATCAGTTTGATTACGATGCGGCTCTTGGCGTCACCCTGCACATGACCAAGGGGGAACGCCTCGCGTATGGCGAGAGCCAAATGACCCACGCCATGGTGCTCATTGGCGTCAATCTGGTTGACGGGCACCCGAACCGCTGGAAAGTGGAGAATAGTTGGGGCCCAGACGTTGGCCGCCAAGGCTTCTTTATCATGAGTGACGCCTGGTTCCACGAATATGTCTATCAGATAGTGGCCCACAAAAAGTATTTGTCTGATGCCGAGCGGGCCGCACTGGACGCGCCTCCGGTTGTTTTGCCGCCTTGGGATCCGATGGGTTCCCTGGCCTAATAAAAGAGCCCCGCGCCATGCGGGGCTTTTATTGATGTGAACGCCACCTAATATCATTAGTGGACGGCTGAGGCAAATTTCCTTGGGGGCATTCCCGGATAGCGGTCATGCAGGTAATAGAGAACGCCTGACATCACGAATAAAATAGTCATAATTATATAAAGGTCGGGACGCGAAACCTGGGCATAAAGAAGCCCGCCCACAAGAGGGCCTAACATGCGCCCCGCCGATAACGCGCCGCTAACCAGTCCCTGGTATAGTCCGATCTGTTCATGCGGTGTAATTTGATAGGTGCGAGCAGGGACACCCGGCCATACCAACATTTCCCCCAGCGTGGTCATCAACATGGCGCCCAGATACCCCGCGTAATGATGGGTAAAAATCAAAACCATATACCCTGCCAAAAAGAAAATATTCCCTAGCAGCAACTGCGCCTTAATATGCTCCAAACGCCGCGTTAGCCACGCCACAAACGGCTGGCCCAAAAGAATGACAGCGCCATTAACTGTCCAAAGAAAACTATAAAGAGGGAGCGAGAATCCTTCTTGATGAATATAGCTGGCCGTCGTGGTTGCCCACTGCGAATAGGCTGTCGAGTCTAGCACCATACCAAACAACAGCACCAGAGGACCCCATAGCGCCACACGCGGGAATGAACGCGGCAGGCGGGCCGGTTCGCGGCGTCCCGGACGATGAGCGGCCTGAAAAGCCGGTCCGCGAAAGCCGGTCACCACCATGACCATGAACGCCAACAATAGAGCGGCATCCACCAAAAACGTGGACCGTAAGCCACCCGCCGCCGCCACCAATCCGGCCGTGAGCGAGCCCACCGCCACTCCAAGATTTTGCGCTACGTATATGGCGTTAATCGCCTTTCTGCCCCCATCAGGCCATACACTGACGGAAAAGGCGTACATCGAGGGCGAGATAAATCCGGTAGAAAAACCGAAGAGCCCTACCAAGATGGCATAAGGCCAGAATTGAGCCTCAATAAAAAGTCCGATAAGACACAACGCCGCCCCGGCAATGCCAATGACGATAGTGCGCACCCCGCCCACCCGGTCAAAAAGGTGGCCGCCAACGGTGGCGCCCAACATGCTGGCTCCGGATTGCATCGCCAAAATAACGCCGGCGACCGCTAATGATCGATGCATAACTGTATGCACATAAATCGTGGTAAACGGCCAAAAAAACGACATTCCAGTACTTTGAATGGCCATACCCAGAACTAATAGCCAAATTGCCTTTGGCCAGCTAATTACAAACCTCATACTCAAGATCCTAACCGTTTCGGCACTAAGGCGAAAGCCCTCCCTCCAAAAGAGAGCATCCCACCGTTCTGAACTTGAGCAGGCTCCATAACTCATCTTCAAGACCGCAAGATTTCACTTATGTGTCAGCCATGCTCCTTGCGCACGTTAGGGCCGCGTTGACAATACTCACACAACGCTCTAAACTTCCGTTTAGTAAGTTATTAGGGGGATAGCCATGCCTGCGATCACGCCGGAACGCTGGACCACCCTGCCACGCATCATGGAACCGCCTGCTGCTGTACCGACTCGGCCGGTCGAGACTATTGTCACGGCCCCTTCTCTATTGGAAGGCGCCGGATTTCCCGTACGCCGACCATGGCCCAGTCATGACATTGGTTTTCGCCAAGCTGATCCGTTTTTGCTGCTAGACCATATGGGCGCGGTTGAATATGCACCAGGGGAGGCTAAAGGCGCTCCTTGGCATCCTCATCGGGGGTTTGAAACCGTCACCTATATTGTGGATGGCGCCTTCGAACATCACGATTCACAAGGCGGAGGCGGATACATTAGCAACGGCGATACCCAGTGGATGACGGCTGGCGCCGGAATTTTGCACGACGAAATGCCTCCAGAAAAACTTGTCCGAAGCGGAGGGTTGTTTCACGGAATTCAACTCTGGGTTAATTTGCCGCGGCGCCTCAAGTGGACCACCCCCCGCTATCAAAGCATTGACGGGGCCAAGGTGACCTTGGCAACGTCTCAAAGAGGCGACGCCCTTTTGCGCATCATTGCCGGAGATCTGGGTGAATGCCATGGGCCGGGCGCAACCTGGACCCCTATTACTGTGGTGCACGCCAGTCTTGAGCCTAGCGCACGGCTTCGCATCCCCTGGCCAGAAGGGTTTAATGCCCTGGCCTACGTCCTCGCGGGAAGCGGAACCGCCGGTGACAATGGAATTCTGGTGAGGGAAGGTCAAGGCATACAATTTGGACCCGGAGGCGCCTTAAGCGTGAGCGCCAGTCCACAGCCGCCTAGCCCTACCCATAGACTGGAACTGCTAATTCTTGGCGGAGAGCCCATCCGAGAACCCATCGCTTCGTACGGCCCCTTCGTTATGAATACCCACGCGGACATCGTCCAAGCATTTGAGGACTACCAATCTGGACGCATGGGCACAATTCCCGCGGAGCAATATCAGTCATAATTGCCCCAGCAACATCATTCGAAAACAGCCACCCGAGTACTAACCGTCGCCTCGTCCGCGAAGGAAAGCTGGTAGCGCTAAAATTATTGACACAGGCTTCTAGACCCCCGGAACACACGAGGAACCAAGATCAATTCTAGCCGAACCTGGGGCCGATAACGCCGCCGCAAAACGTCCCCGACTTTACCGCGCGACTGCTTCCCCAACACCCCTCAAAAGCGTACGATAAGCGTAAAAATAGGTGTCGGAGGTCCACATGCGACGAGTGGAACTTGAGGCCAATACCGTGGAAATTATCCTGACCGGTTTAACCATGCTTGAAGCGCTGCAGGGGCGGATTTCCATTCCCTACGCCAACATTCGCCGCGTTTTTCCTGAATTGCGGGTGCCGCCAAACCTGCTCCATGCCGGAGGAACAGCCATTGGACGCATTCAGGAAGGGCATTACATCGGAGACGATGGCTGGTACTTTTTATCCTACGAAAACCCTTCGCAGGTCATCACCCTGGAATTGGAGGATTTTTACCTTGGCCGCCAACGGTATCGGGCCGCCGCCGTGGAGGTTATGGATCCCCAAACCGTATCAGAGTCCATTAGTAGACGTCTTATACAGGAACGAGAGTAAAACAACAGGGATCCGTGGCATTTAGTGGATAAGCCCCAGGAGCCCCACGGCAATTAAATAGATAGCCACAATATAATTGAGAAGCCGTGGGCGCCAAAGAATTAAGAGACCGGCAATTAGTGCCATGGCGGCAGGTATTCGCAAGTAATCGGTCGTCACCAGCAAAGTCATCATCCCTTCCATTGCTCAAAGGATTATATGGCCAAAGTCCTGCCAAGATACGCGATGACGTTAACAATTGTCCGACAACCTTATCCATGCGACGCGAGGCACAAGGGACAAATTGGTGCCAAGTCCGCTAGCGAGTATAATTCGGGCCGTTTATTGCT
>JAJYTS010000063.1 GCA_021792935.1 Bacillota bacterium
GTCCCTCGCGTTCCCATTTCCGGAGCCCTTCGATACTCATCCCGAGCATCTTCGCGGCTTTGCCAATACTGACAAACTGTTCGTCCATGGGTCTATCACCTACAAGCATGATACCATACTATGAGACATAATTGTAGATTTATCGCAAGCAGTTACAACCTCCACTTAGAGACACGTGTCCCACGGACACGGTACAAAAATTCGGAATAAACTTCAAGGTCTATAAGTGGAGTGGGTTCCTTATCGCAACTGCAGGCTGCCGCGAATCAATTCTAGTCCCGCCGGACTTAGACGGGCATCGTCCACCACGACAGGGATTCCCCATGCGCTGCCTAAAGAAGCCACATGAAGAGCGGCGCCAGCGCTTTCCTGCCCGGGCCTCTCCCCATCGGATAACAAGTTAGTTGTCATCACACGTCAAGGTCTCATATCTACCTACCCGGCACCTGTCGAGCATTGGAGGTCCGGTGCCAATCTATGGGGTATGGAGATCGGCGGCAGCCATGGTGTACTCGTATGGTCCGCCGATTACAATACCGAGCCCACCGCCCAATACGGCTCAGGCGCGATTAATCTCGGCGCCGAGAAAACCACGGCTATTCCCCCGTCCATGCCGATTCCTCCCGTCACTCCTTGTGAAGGCCCATTGTCTCCCAATGATTCCATGTTTCGCACCAGCGTCAAAGGAGAATATCGATGGAACGTGGCCCACAGGAACTGGTCCTTTCTCGGACCTCTACCCATAAACAAAACCGGACATTCATCTGGAGGCACCAATGGATGTGATGAAGCAGTATCCAATGAAGGCACCGTATGGACGGCCCATACCAACACAGCATCGACGCGATGGCGGTTGCAGCGTGCCGTACCTAGATCGCGGCAAATACAGTCGTGGCTGGTTCCCGGGCCGATTATCGGAGTGGGGCCGGGATACGCGATATATGTGCCCCACAAAGGTATAGCGGATGTAGCGATTTATTTTCCGCTGCAACATCGCGTCCTAACTTTCACCCATCTCAGTGCTGCGCCCGAAGGTTCAACGACTAACGGCTTAGCTGTCACGGAGGACGGACTAGACAAGAACGGGTTTGCCACCGTCGAACAGTCGCCGTACGATCCTAGCCGGCAGCTCATCATCACCGAAGTAAACGGGAAACGCGCGGAGATAGAAATTAGTGCGACTTCAGCAGCAAGAACCAACTGAATCGAATTTCGGATGGGTGTAAGCGTGACTTTAATTCAGCGTGGACAAATAAAGAGTAGCACGCTCAACCCAATAGATGGAGCCTGACTCCATGACGAAACAGCGTCACCTACGCCTTATGCTGGGATGAATCAGAGCGTACCCGTCATCCTGCCGAAGTTTACTATGGCTTCATCGGTCATTCACAAACGTCAATATTGCTACCACAGCTAGCGCCTACATACCAGATGGCAGGGAGGCGAATTCCACCTCGGTAGCCCCGCTGCGAAATGTTAACCCGAGGGCTGACGCGCTCAGCGCAATCGGCGATAATCGGACCAAAGAGACACCTTAAGCAGGTGCTAGGGGAGAATAAGCCATGCAAATAACTTCCGACGTTTATGCCTTGGACAGTACAGCACGCAGCTACGCCTATCTCGTACTGGGCCCGGAACCCACGCTGATTGACACGTCCCTCCCGGGATCATCGGCAAAGATTTTGGAGGAAATGCGGGAAATCGGACTCGAGCCTAGTCAGCTGAAGCACATTGTGTTGACCCACCATGATGTTGATCATATCGGAAGCGCCTCGGCGCTGCGCGACGCCACAGGCGCCACGCTATGGGCTTCCCAACTTGATCTTCCGTATATACTCGGGGAACGTCGCCGCCCAGGGGTTAAACGGCTCGCGGAAATGTTGGTAAAAGTGCCGACGCCGATGATTGACAAAACGTATGACGACGAGGGAGGAAGCTTACCCCTGGAGGTAATACCCACTCCGGGTCACACGCCGGGCCATGCCGCTTTCTTATACCGAGACATCCTCTTCGCGGGCGACCTGGTAACCAGCAAGGGAATGATGTTGCGCCCCGCGCCAAACATGCTGACTTGGGATCACACCGTGTTAAAAGCGTCCCTAAGGGCTGTAGGCACCCGGCAATTTGAGTGGGTTTGTCCCGCTCATGGGCAGCCCATTCGCCGTGGACAGCTTTGGAATCAATTCGTTTAGCCCGACAACACCGTGAACGGGGACCTAGGAGCCGATTCCCTATGACCTTATACGCTACCCTATAGCCATTTTGAATCCCACCAACGGGTATCTAGAAACAACTACCCTCGCCACCGTAATTTGCAAGGTTCTGAGCACACACAAAGGGAGAACTTGCAACGATCCCCGCCCAGCGGGCCTGATAATGTTAAAGTACGGTAATGCCTTAACCACCACAAACAGCGGCGGCCCCTTTTTTGAACCTCAGACAATGAAAAGACTTGGCTGCGCGGTTGCCTTGTCTTTACTATTCCCATCCCGCCAGATTAAGCCGGGCATTTATGAACTCGGTTTTGCCCTCGGTGTACGACTCCCGATCATTTACATACCGTTGGGCCAACGCCATTTTTAGCTGGGCGTAGGCCTTCGCCTCAGCCGAATGCATTCTCAAATAGTTACGAAACAAGAGGTGTTTCCTTAATGCAGGACTGGCGTCGGAACACACGTATAAGTGATGCGGTGGTAAACCCTGAGGTGCGATAAACGCTTCCCGCCCCGCGATACCGAGATCCCCTTGGTGTTGGTATCCAAGCGATGCCAGCAACTGAATGGCGAGAGGAACGTCCCCTGCCGTAGCCACCACAACGTCAATATCGATAATTGGTTTAGCCGCCAAGCCCGGGACCGAGGTGCTGCCGACATGCTCAATAGTTCGTGTGATACCGCCTAACGCAGGGGACACGAAATCGCGTATCCTTTCAAACATTAAGACCCAATCGGCATCATACGGCACAATTACTACGGGACCGACCATGGCTCTACCCCCCATTTTTTGTGCTGGGTAACGCCTCACACCTTGTCGGCCCGACCAGCATACTAGCAGCAGCACAGAGCCCTTATTTCCCATTCGGCAGAAGTGTCCTCGGCGAAAACGGCAGTAGACATTCTGTACGGTTCCCCCAAATGATCGAAAACCGACAGTGCGGAGCTACTGCATCCGCGCTAACTGCAGTACCTCCGAATCAACCCCATCGTAACATAAACAATAACCGCGTATTTCTTGGGGTGTAGGCGATGGAGCCGGCTAACATCTTGTTGAATAACGCGGCAGCCGGGTGCGGGGACTACCAAAAATAACCTGTCTAATCAGAGAAAGTCAAACCCATCCCCCACCAGGTGCCCGGCGGCTAGCATCGCTGCACCGGCTGTGGGAGTCGGAGTGGGTAGTTAGGCCTGCGGCAACTCGGTTTGTTAATGCTGGAATAGCTTAATAATTTCACCCCAGGAGGGGATCGACAGAATGGCATGACCCGGCCGTATTAGAAGCAAATTTTGGACTGGCGGCCCCATCAACCTAGAAGCCTTTAACGCAGCACAAACACCACTAATGAAAACTACGGAACAATCCAGGAAACGCATGGACCGGAGCTGCCGCATGCGGCGATGTCTCGACGGCGGCCTTTTTGTCTATTTAATTTCTCTCCGGGATCTCATGAGTTGGATCGAAAAAGTCCGGCGAAACATAAACAGAGTTCTCCCCGTTTAGAAAGCAGGAGGTGGGCAAATGACAAAAGGACTGGCCATCGCCTTGCTGCCCCTGTGTGCCGCTGCCGCTCTTACCGGCTGCGGTCAAATCGCGCCAGCGCGGGTGGGGTATCTCACCGCGGTAAATATCGTACGGCCCAAGAGCTTCTTTCGAAAGCCACTCACCATGACTATCACCAACGTAAATACCGTGACGGCCCTATATCAAGACATGCGCGCGCTAAAGCCCTTCCCCTCCAAAGGCATGCACTGTCCCGCTGAATTCGCCATCGACTATCGCATCACATTTATGAATCAAAGCCACATTGAGCTTACGGCCTATGCCAATCCGACCGGTTGCAGCGAAGTCCGCCTTTCGTCGGGGACGATCCTATGGGGCGTCGGAAAAACGGGCCAGGCGTTTTGGCGAGAGCTCGCAACGGCGCTGGGCATGCCTCGCGTCAGTGACTTGTGGTCTGGTTTCCGATAAGTGGCCAATGTCCCTGGGAATGGAGTAAAGCGCGGAACGATTGCGCTCCGAACCCGGGTCTGGAACGAGTCAGCCGAACCACCCGAGTGGCTTCAATGTTCGCGCAAGCGGCATCGTCGGCAGAACACGGTGCGAGGACCACGCTATTTAGTCCCCGAACACCGCGCTGAAAACGCCCGAGTCTCCCGAACAACGACCGGGAGCGACTACCGATAGAGATAGCTGCGATGACGCTTACAGAGCGAGATAAGCTCTGAGTCGCATTCTAGACATAGAGGCGCGCCGCAAACGTGACAATAAGAGACCACCCATCGCTGGTGTCGACGGCAAATTGTCGACGGTGGGCCGTTTTGAAGAAATGGCGGAGTCCCTCTCCCGAAGATTCTCGAAATTTTCACGAGTCACCACCTCCGTCATACCAGCTACCCATCCGTGTGCGGTGTTGATACAACAAATCTTTGGCGTCCAATCCGTTTCGTCGTAGAATGATTCACCAAGCATCCCAAATCCGGTGAACTATTATCAAAACTACCAGAACTCATTGACATTCCATGCGTTTTGGGGTGGTCTTGTCATGTTTTGTCACCGACCACAACCCGCCCCACAACCATAAACATGCTTCTCACGGTGGCCATAGCTGAGTGCGGCGTTTCGGCCACACCATACCCATTCAAACCATGGGGCTAAACCTCCACCCGCATCGCCTGGCCGCGTATCGGAATCTACTGCTACCCACCTAGCCTTAGTTAGGACCACGAGACACATAGTAGATGGTGAGGGTCCCTTCGGGCTGGACAGTAAGGACTCCAGACCTAGCGCCGCTGGCTGTACCATTACACAAGTAGAAGCCCCTGGTCAGTCTCAAATCCAGTCGCAAAATATGTTCCCCACACAATAGGCCAGTACCGAAGGTTCCTTATCACATCCGCCCAAAACCCGTCTAAGCCCACTTGTACCGCGTGCCAATATAATCGCGGGGGAAGTCCGCCTGAGATTCAAAGCCCAGGCAATAGTGGGCACGGCCATCATAGGGGCGATCATCCGGGTCATCTCGTCACCCTCGGTATTGCGGCTCGATTAAAGCAGCCTCGTCTGGCCTCGCATCCCCATCAAGCCCGGCACCGCGCCGCGATAGGTTCGCACCGCCCATCGACGCTGGGACTTAGGACTTCTCAAAGATTCAGTTGTCGCTCAGGTGTACCGATAGTTTCCCGCTAAGCGGCTTCGAACCATCTAATCTCGGATACAACGACAGCGCCCCGGCCCGGCGAGAATCATCTGAAGTTTGGCGCATGGAGTGCCTCGCGGTCATAAACGAGACACGCTTTGAGACGCAAATCAAGACAACTCCGGGACTGTTTAACCGCATCCAAGACCTTAGGATGAACTTGTCGCTGTGCAACATGGGGGTGGTTTACCCCCCGGAGAAAGGACGATGGGAATGAAGGCCTCTTCTATATTGCGCCCCATGGGGGCGTTGGGCGCGGTCGGCGCCTTGGCAATCGGGTTATCCACTCCTGCCATGGCCGCGTCGATTAGCAACCCTAGCCGTGAGGGCACCATCACCATCACAACAAGCAATGTCAATAGCAGCACCGGCACGGTCACTTGGAACTGGTCTGGGCTGACCACGGGAATGTACGTGACGGTGGCCTATGCTCCCAAGAACAACCCTAGCGATTACACGGTTATGCCTGCCCCGCCATCCGGCACCGTGAGCACCAACGGTAAATATGTGGCAAGTGTCACACTTCCGGGTGATGACACGTGGCAGAACACCGAGATCGAGATGTCAGCTGGGGAATTTCAGGTGGGTTCGTTGCCCGAAGTTCCCTGGGCCACAGCATTGCCGCTTCTTTTGACCGTTCCTTTTGGTTTGATGTTGTGGCGCCGACGCACAATTTGAGAATAGCCCCCCATGTTATCGCGAAATACCGCTACCATAAACAGCACCTGCAAGAATTATCTTGGCAGGTGCTGTATGTCTAAAAATTAGCTTAGCAACCTACATTATCGCGCAAATTCCGCGCGTCGACACTTTAGGTGAGACTGCCCACGCGACTGTATCCTGAAGCCGTTCGTCTTAGTATTTAAGCCGCAATCAGTTTAAACGAAAGCGAGGAAGACCTCGTGGAAGCGCAATCCAGCTCCATTTGTTCCTCCCAACGCTTGACAATGTATTGGCTTCTTTGGGCCGTCGTTTCCATTGCTCCTCTATTAGCATACGCTTCCCCATTATGGGACAATCTCTTGGCAGACACCCCTATCGCGGATTTAATCTGGATACCCATTATCGCCATTCTATGGATGGTATGGAACCTCTATCATTTGGGTTCTTCCGGGCCGGACGACGCCGAAACCAATGGTATCGTCGGAGTCTTCCTGGCATTAATTGTGGGCGCAGCCCTCGTACTGGCCCCTCAGCGCTGGCCGCCATTTTTCATATTCCATCACGGTGGGCTTTTGCTTTGGCCCTTTTGGATTCTGGCCATGACATGGCTCTTTTGGGGACTGTCGGCCACACGCCGGGTCATTGTCCCGCTGGTCTACCTCCTACTCGTATGGCCGCCTGTTTTTGAAGGTCTGGCCAATGCCACCCAATCCATCCTGGTCAAATGGGCCGTCGGTATACTCGTAGCCCTTTCACACCTTGTCGGCTGGCTTAAACCGGGCTTAGCCGCAGGGACCTTTTCGGTTCTTTATCACCATCACCCGGCACTCGTCGTTGTCGCTCAAGCATGCAGCGGCGCAGACAGTCTTCTCGGATCAGCCATCATTATCCCAGCCTTGTGGTTCATTTTTCGAGGATCTTGGCGAAATAAGTTATGGCTTAGCCTTATCGCCCTGGCAGGCGCATTAGTGCTGAACTGGTTGCGACTGGCCATCATTGTCGGGGCTATTCACATCATTGGTCCAAGCATTACCTTTTCTTATATCCATCCCGTGTTGGGATTCGTCCTGTTTGCTCTGCTGGCGGTTGGAATTCTTCTACTCCTGAGCGTGTTTCATCTTCAAACTCCTTTACCACCCAAAATTGCCCGCAGTCTCTCGGCCCCTGGCCACGTTCGGGTGCTTGCGGCCGTCATGACGGCTGGAATGACCTTTACGCTGTCCCTGCCCTTGTTTTCGGTGCCGCGGGGGTCGTTTGGAAACCCCGCCTCCGTAGCGGACTACAACATTCATCACTTTTTGCCACCGATTGCCGGAACCGCGCAAAACCGCATCTATTATGCCAACGAATCATCCGTGCTTGGTCCGTATTCCGCCACGCAGGCCGACATGTACTACTGGCAAACGACAACAGCGGGGCAGGCAATGCTGGAGGTATGGGGAACACCGAATGCAGCATCACTTGCCGCCTACGGATTTCAGGCCTGCCTCCTTTATCACGGGGATAGTTTCTCTGCGGATAAATCCTTTCAACTGGTGCCGGGGATTGCCGCGACCGTCTATGCGGTCAAATTGCCGCCCGCCATTGTTGGCGGCCCACGTCTCACCTACATCGACATTGAGTGGAGCAGCGCGATACGCACGCACGCACGAACCTATTTCCTGAGGTGGTCTCTGGCGGCTTTTCCGAATTCCGCCCCGTCTCCGGCAGCCCGCGCGGCGGATACGGGGACAAGAACGGCACTGCTTCCGTTAAGTGCCTTGCAAGCGATGTCGGCACCCCCCACACACGGCGACTGGTCCGCGACTGCCGCGCGAACCCGCAACAACTTGGTGGTCGTTGCGCGAGAACTCTTTAAACAAAGTCTCGCCCATTCACGAAATGTCGCGCGGGCGTAAAACGACATCTCACTGATACGTCGACTGAGACTCGCGATTGTCACTGTCTAGACTAATCTAAAATCATTGAGCCAGATTCGGAAGAGGAGAGAATATCATGTCCGAGTATTCCGGCCGCTGGGAAGAGATGGAACGCGTGAGTCTCGTTTTAGACACCGCCTCGGGCTCGTGCTTGGCGGACGGTGTTGACTGCTCGGCAGCCTTCGCCATATCCCGCGAGGATGCACGCGAGCACGGGTTGCTTCCGTTTGGCTGGGACCAGGGACATTTGTGCGTGGCAGTCGCCAAACCGCCGTCGTTCCACGCGCGCCTGGTGTTAGACAATGTGGGACCCGTAAAATTATACCCTGTGACACCGGTGGACCTTTTAATGGCGCAGTGGGAGATCTATGGCGCCGTTTCAGATCCACCAGCCAGATTTGGCGAGCTGGCCTTAAAGAAGGGCGTGCCGGCTAAGACTATTGACGAATTGCTGTCGCTGCAGCAAAGCCAAGGCGGTACCATCGGGGCGTTGGCGACAGCTCATCAGTCGCTGACGTCATGGGAAGTCGCCGAGATACTTGGGAAACAAACCGGCATACCCACCATGAACCTGCTCGAGAGCGGCACAAACCCGTCTAGCGAACTAAAGGCAATCTGGCACACGTTAGACGAACAGGAGTGGCGGGAATACGAAATGGTTCCCGTATCAGTCACACCCAGGGAAATTACCGTCGCGCTTACAAACCCGTTCGAGACCCGCGGCCGTCGGAAATTGAGCAACAAAGCGGGAACCCGGGTGACAGCGGTCCTCACGGGCCGCCGCGATATTCTAAAGGCATTGGATGACCAATACCGTGAGAACAATCTTATTGTTAGCCGCACCTTGTTGATGCGCCATAGACCCGACGATTCCGCCACCCGCACAATAACCGGCCCCCAGAAAATCGCGGGAGCCCTTGTCATAGCGGCCTTTGTGGCGGCATTGATTCTCGCGCGCGACGCTGCGCTGTCGGTTGTCAGCAGCTTGCTGGTGGTGGCTTATGCCACCCTAGTGGGACATCGACTATGGATTATCCGGAAGGGAACCCAAGAAGACAACGATTTGAAGTTTTCACCGGAACAGGTTGCCTCTATCGACAATAACACGGTTCCCGTGTACACCGTTCTCATTCCCGCCCGAGACGAAGCCAATGTGCTGGGGGTCCTCACCGATGCCCTTACCCGTCTGGATTACCCGAAAGACCGGCTGGATGTGAAGCTCCTCCTTGAGCAGGACGACCTGGAAACCATAGCAGCGGCCCGCAATATCAATCTCCCTAATTTCATGGAGATTATTGTCGTTCCGCCCGAGGACCCAAGAACCAAGCCTAAAGCCCTTAACTACGGTTTGCAACGAGCGCGGGGAGAATTCATCACCATTTACGACGCGGAAGATTTACCGGAACCCACGCAGTTGAAAAAAGCCTTGTTGGCGTTTAAGCAGGGCGATGCCCAACTGGCTTGCGTACAAGCAAAACTGTCCTACTTCAATGTTGAACAAAACCTTTTGACACGATGGTTCACCTCGGAATATGCGGTATGGTTCAATCTCTTGCTTCCTGCTCTCCATGCGGCGGCCATGCCCATCCCACTGGGGGGCACCTCTAATCACTTTCGGACGGATGTGCTGCGAACGATTGGCGCGTGGGACCCCTTTAATGTGACCGAGGACGCGGATCTGGGAATCAGACTGAACAAAGCGGGATATCGCACGGCGGTTATGGATTCCATAACCTACGAGGAAGCCAACTCGGAATTCGTTAACTGGATAAGGCAACGCTCGCGCTGGATCAAAGGGTACTTGCAAACGTGGCTGGTACACATGCGCCACCCCATCCAACTTCGCAAGCAATTGGGTCGACGAGGGTTCTGGGGATTCCAACTGGCGATATTGGGAACACCTCTCATGTTTATCCTAAATCCCCTGTACTGGCTGATAACATCGCTGTGGTTCATGACCAACTGGGGACTTATTCCCCACTTGTTCCCCCCAGGAATTTACTACCTCGGCATGCTGAATCTATTGGTCGGCAACTTCATTTTCGCCTATCTCAACGCGGTGGGCTCCGCCAAAAATGGACATTGGAGCCTTGTCCCCTATGCTCTGATGACACCGCTGTACTGGACGATGATGTCCGTCGCGTCGTGGAAAGCTCTGTTGCAACTCATTACTCGCCCTTCTCACTGGGAAAAGACGCAGCACGGGTTGACCGATTGGTCATCCGTGCGACAAGCTCCCCTGTCGGCGGGTCAATCTGACGAAGTGAGCGCTTAGGAGGCGGTCCATCATGCGCGATATGAAGCGGGTATTGTGGTCGCTTGCGACCTTAGCCGCACTTGCGGTGGCACTTGTAGCCATGGTCAGCATGTTTTGGCTGCTCGAAATCGCCCCGCTAGTGCTTTTCGTGGCGATGGCCATAGCCTACGGGCTTCTCTCATCATCCCGCACACCTAAATCCCATGAAGCGTCAACAAATGTGGACCAAACCCGGAAAAGGAGCCCTTGGTCATGATCCCTGCAAGTGCGGTGCGACAATCACCCCATGCCACAACGGAAACGGCGGTTGTAGCGCGGCGGCGCGTGTCGCTTGAGGCTCTGTGGATCACGATGATGAGCTTTCTCGTTTATGCTGCGGCCACTATCTATTTGGTATACGGTGGCATCCACTACGCTGAAGGGGATGCGATATCCCGTGCAGCCAATGCATACTACGTCTTGTTCAGCCGGAACCCGCACTTGGGTGCCATTGGATTCGTGTGGAACCCACTACCAAGCCTTCTTGAACTTCCGCTGGTCGCCCTTCACCCATGGATTCCGGCGGTTGTCACCCGAGGCCTGGCTGGATCGGCGGTTTCCGCGGTGCTAGGAGCGTGGGCTGTCTACCACCTCCATCACATTCTTGGCAAGAATATGTCCATCCCCCGCGTAACCCGCATTATCATCACCGCGACCTTTGCCTTGAATCCCCTGATAGTCCTGTACGGCGCCAACGGTATGAGCGACATCATGTGGATCACCTGCATTCTAGGTACGTATAGCGGACTCTTGGACTTCTTGCAGCACGACTCCTTGCGGCGGCTCGTCTCAGCGTCCCTCTGGCTTGCCGCCGGGTTCGGCATG
>JAJYTS010000064.1 GCA_021792935.1 Bacillota bacterium
CAAAATCCGCAAAGCTTTGCTCGCGTATTGGTGACGTTGTTGGAGGATCAGCCGTGAACGGGAAAGAAAAGGCAGCGGTGGTCCTCGTCACTTTGGGCGAGGCGCGTGCCGCGGAAGTGCTAAAGTATTTGCCCAAAGACACGGTGGCCGATGTCATGACGGCGGTGGCCAATCTTGGCGGAGTCTCCCCCAGCGAAGCCATGAACGCTGTTCGTGAAACCATTACCCTTTTGGAAACGTATAACGAAATCGTTCAGGGCGGGTGGGATACGGCCCGGGCAATGCTTGAACGCACCTATGGCTCGACACGGGGTTTGGAAATGATGCGTCATCTGACGGTGACTTCGCATCGATTTGTCCGGCCTTTTCAACGGTTAAATCAAGTGGAGGGTCGCCAGCTCCTTCAGCTTTTAGTGAACGAACACCCACAAATTATCGCTCTGGTGATCGGACAAATCGAGCCGGCGGTGGCGGCCGTGGTTATACAAATGATGCCGACCGACTTGGCTGCCGAGGTAACCCGGCGGCTTACCAAAGCCATTAAGGTTCCCCCTCAGATTCTCATGATTATTGAGGACGTGCTGTCGGGAGAGCTTAAGGTGACCGACAGCAGCGAGGTGACAGGCGGTCTGGATGCTCTGGTGCCCATATTGAACCGTCTCGAGACCTCGGCGGAGCGGTCCATCATTGACAAAATTGCCGAGACCGATAAAGGGCTGGCCGATTTGATTGCCGGTCAGTTGTTCACCTTTGAGGACATGAGGACCATTGACGACGGTGGCATCCAATTGGTATTGCGTCAGATTCCTCCAGAAACGATGGCCATGGCCATGCGCAATGCCTCCTCGGAACTTCGCGAAAAGATTATGAGCAACATGTCGGAAAAAGCGCGCGAGATTATGCAAGACAACCTGCAAAATATGGCGCGCGTACGGCTTAGGGAAGTTGAGCAGGCCCAGCGTGAAATTATTACACTGATTCACTCTTTGGAGGAGGACGGGACAATAGTCATTCCCCGCGACGGTAGTGATGTCTATGTGGAATAGCAGGGGGGATCGACCATGGCAAGACCGCGAATTTTAATGCCGGATGATTATTCGATTGCGGAGAAATCCCGAGCGGTTAGGTTGGAGCGCGAAGTGGTGGATGTTTCCGACACGCTGGCTGAGACCCTGGAAGAAGCGCGGAAGGACGCCGAGCGGCAAGGTTATGATGACGGCTATGCCCGGGCCCAAGCTGAGGGGTACCAAGCTGGATGGGCCGAAGCCACGGCATTGGCGGAACAAGCTCAGGTACAGTTTGTAGGGCGAGTGAATGAACTGTTGCCGGGGTTGTTAGCTGACTTGAACCAACTATGCGACTGGGCACGATTGCTGAAGCGCGAAGCGGTTTTGGATACGGCCGAGCAGCTAGTGGCATCTGGGTTGGCGCAATTGCTTCAAGACCAACCTATTGCCTGGCGGAGTTATTTGGAAGCGCTGATGCAGGGGTATGACGTTTCTCAAGTACAGCTTTCCATACCCCGCGATTTGGTGGACCAGACCCGCAATCTCTTGGCCGAATGGAATTCCCCGGTAGCCTGGAAGGAATCACCGGCCGACAGTCCGGATGTTTTATGGCTGGATGCTCCGCAAGGGGGCCGGGTCGGGACGTTTCGCCAAGTGGTGGCGCGTTTGCGGCGCCTTATTCAAACTCAATCGGAGGATTTTGATGAGTCCGACCCATCCTTTATTTCCTAGCCTTAGTCGGGTTCACACCGCGTTAGGACTAACCATTCTGACGCAGGGGATTCCTGGGCCGCTGGGCACATTATGCGAGATTCATACCGCCACCCAAACCGTTGCGGCGGAAGTTGTCGGGTTTCGTGAACAACTGCAGGCGGTGCTGATGCCGTTGGGCACCCTGACTCAGCTCACTCCGGGCGATCCGGTCATAGGCGGCGCTGCTTCGGATATGATACCGGCCGGCGAGGACGTGCTGGGCCGTTTTCTTGACGGACTAGGGCAGCCCCTTGATGGTGCGCCGTTGCATGCCACGGTGCGGCGTTCCTGGTCGTTAGAGCCCCTTAAGCCGAATGATCGCCGAGGCATTACCACGCCATGGGATACAGGAATTTCGATACTCGATACATTGTTGACGTTGGGCCAAGGCCAGCGGGTGGGCATTTTCGCGGGGGCTGGTCTCGGTAAGACGACTCTTTTGCATCAAATCTTGCGCCAAAGTGATTATGACATTGCCGTGGTCGCCTTAATTGGAGAGCGGGGACGGGAAGCGGCGGAGTTCTGGCAAAGGCTTGCTGTGGATGCGCGTCCCAAAACCGTGGTCGTGTGCGCCACAGCGGAACAGCCGCCCTTGGTTCGCGTCCATGCCTTGGATACCGCGCTGGCCATTGCCGACTCGCTGGCGTCGTCAGGCAAGCATTTGCTCTTGGTGGTAGATTCCATGACCCGGGTGGCACACGCTGTCCGCGAAGTAGCTGTGGCGGCAGGCGAGCTACCCACTGCGCGGGGCTACCCGCCCTCTTTATTCGCGCGGCTGCCGCAATGGATTGAGCGTGCTGGGGCAACCTGTTTTGGAACCATTACCGCCTTATATACCATCTTGTTGGAGGCGGACGACATGGCGGACCCCATTGGCGACGCCATTCGCGGACTCGTGGATGGCCACATCATTTTAAGCCGGGTGCTGGCTGATCAACACCGTTTTCCCGCCATCGACCCCCTGCAGTCTTTATCGCGGCTGCAATCAGATTTTATCGCGGAGGATCAGTGGTCCCTGGTGGGGACGGTGCGTCGTGCCCTGTCGCTAGCGCGGGACGCGGAGGATCTTCGGGCTTTAGGGGCTTATCATATGGGAGCCGACCCGCTTCGGGACGCCGCCCTTCGTCTGTCGGATCGCTTTAATGCCTGGAGCCCTCAGTCTTTTTATGAGTTCCGCGACCCCAAAAAGTCTTGGGGCGATTTGGCGGCCATTGTTCAAGAAAGTCAGGTATCGTAATGAAAGCCATAGCCCTGTTGACTAAGCTGTTGCACTACCGGCGCGACCAATTGCGTCAAGATCTCATGCGGTACAGTCAGGATCGCCAAGCGGCTCTTCTTCCTGAAAAAACCGCTGATGTCGCCACCGTGGGCGAGTTGACGGCCGCTGCCGACTATCATCAATATTTGACCCATCTAGCTAGTGTGGCCGAGCAGCACATTAGCGAAACCCAGGCGGCGCTTGAGGCCACGGTGAGGGAAACGCAAGAGTTGACGCGTCTTTCCGAGCGCCAGCAGCAGCGCGAGGCGGTCGAGGAAGCACGGCGCGACGAGAGGCGCTTATGGGATGAAATGATACGGCCACATATGATAAAGGAGCATTCATCATGAGCATAATCCGGCCACTACCGCCATCTGTAGAGCAGGGCGGAGTCCAGCCAGGGGCAAACAATTCTCCCTCAGCCTCCTCCGACACAGGAGAATTTGGTCAGTGGGTGGATGCGGCTTCCTCGCCGCGTTCCCCTCATTATCCAGCAGGCAAAGTTAGTGCCGAGCCGGATCATGCGGCCACCTCAGGCCCGCGGGAACCAAGCCATGGATCGGATGGGATAAAGCGGCCCCAACCCCACCCTCATCCGGCGGGTAAAGGTGATCCTTCGCGTCAGTACACGGCCTCATCAGGCCTGGGGAAACTAAACCATGGACCGGACTTGACGGATTTGGCCCACACCCATCCTCATATGGCGGGTAAAGTTGCCGACTCCCAAGCCGGCGCCACGCAACCAGTTATCGCGGAGTCCAGTGGTTTGGTAGGTGTTGAAAAATCGCAGCGCATACCGCAGGATTCCGCCATATCTCCGGGGAAAATGCACGGCAATACGGATCATCAATCAGGAAAAGCATCCAAGCTCAAGAGTAAAAGGGAGGATTCCTCGAAGGCCGGCATCGCACTCGCGGCCGCGGCGTTAGTGTCCCACAATCATTCAAGCGACTTACATTCGCGCGATGCGGGGCAAGAGGCGCGGCTCAATTCCAAAGCGGGAACCTTAACGGGTATGGCGGAGTCCGTGGATGCATCGCCCGTTTCCCGCACGGGGCGGGTAAATGCTGCTTTCACGGTTCGGGCTTCGCGTACCAAAGAAGGCGCCATCGCTTCGTCAATCGCCCCAAAAGATGCGGCGCGGGTTATCTTGGAGGAACTGAAGGCGCGTCCGGCAGCCGCAGGCAAGGCCTCTTCTGTGGGCCATTCCGCGTCGATTCCTGCCCATCCCACTGCAGCCCGCCAGTTAAGGCGGACGCCCACCGAGGTAAAGGGGTCAACCGTCACCCGGCGTTCATGGCCTCAGGGAGGGTCAAATATACAGCTTCATACGCCGGTTTCCCACAAATATAGTGGGAGCGACTTTCAGCCGTTTGCGGGTGTTTCCGCACCACCGCCCGCGCACTTGAGCATGGAGGCTAGTGCAGCGGCCAGCAACGCCACATCGGCCCGGCCACCAGTGGCAGACACCGCGCAATCCGGTCCGGTCTGGCATGTGACAGCGGTGCAGGTGGTTCCTCATCAGTTGGTGGCGGCTCGCATCAAGCCACCGTTCCATCCTGCCGCTTTGGAAGCGCGGGTGGTGCAGTTTCTCCAGACAACTAAAGTGTCGATTGCCGTTCCATCGGCTCTGTCGAACTGGACGTCCGGCCTTTCCCGACATCAAGAGGAGTTGGCGGGCGCTTTAGCCCAAGTCGGGATGCCTTCTCCCAGCGTTCGAGTGGAGGGCGTGAGCGGGGGGATGACTTCGCCGGGGTTTGCCTTTCAGAATGGGGGGCAGCCGTCTGGTGGCGGCGGCCAATTCCAATCGGGTGGACAAAACGGGATGTCGCAAGCGGTATACAGTCGGGCGAGCCCTGCGGGATTAGGGGATGATGTTTCCCAGAGTGAGTCCGGAACGCGTTGGTAGAAAGGAGTGGTTAATGTGAATCCTGTTGGCACGAATCTGTCACCGACTCCGGCGGCTAGCACGGCCCCTGTCTCATCTATTAGTCCAAGCGGAAGCGGCATGGTTACCGAACAAGACTTTTTCACCTTGCTAGCGACCGAATTGCAAGATCAGAATCCAACCCAACCGGTGGATTCGACTCAATTTATCTCGGAGTTGGCTCAGTTTTCCGATCTGTCGGTGCAAAGCCAAATCCAGAGCGAGTTGCAGACTTTGGTGCAATTAAGCCAGCAACAAAACGCCCCTATTTTAAATGGGGCCGCCCTTATCGGGAAGTCGGTCGTCACCCCAACCGGAACCGGGACGGTGGAGGCCGCTACCGTACAAAACAATAGTGTGAGTCTTACCGTCGGGGGTTTGGGAGTGGTTCCCTTGGCCTCCGTGTCATCTGTTCTAGGAGCGGGCTATACGCCCAGCACGGCTCCTAGCGTCTCTACTTCGGGCTCTTAACAACCAATATGGAGGAGGGTTTTCTATGAGTTTGACGGATTCCGCATCGGCGGGATTAAACGCCGCCCAGCAGACATTAGGTGCCGTAGGACAAAACTTAGCTAATTCCAATACCATGGGATACAAAGAAAGTGCGCCGATATTCCAGCAGCTTTATGAAGAAACATTGTCAGGCGGCACCGCTCCCACCACCACGACGGGTGGCACTAACCCTATTCAGGTCGCGGCGGGCGGAAGCGTCGGGTTGGCCGCTATGGAGACCGACGAATCAGAGGGCTCTATAGACTCGACCGGAGTACCCTCCAACTTAGCCATTTCCGGCAACGGATACTTTGTGGTGCAGACAGGCAACGGACAAGCATATCGTCGGTCCGGCGACTTTACTCTGAACGCCCAAGGCACACTTGTCGACTCAAATGGCGATGAAGTTCAAGGGTGGTCTCCTGCCACAGTGTCCGCTGGGACGCAAGATGCGTTAAACCTTACGACATTGAGCATTCCGGTAAATAGCCAGCTAGCTCCATCCGCCAGTGCCAATCTAACCGTAACCGGGAATCTCGATGCTTCAACACTAGGAGCCACCGTTAAGGAATCCTTGCCGATTACGGTGTACGACTCGCAGGGAAATGCCATTTCCGCCACTTTGCAGTTCTCCAATCCAACTGCGGCGGCACCGGGCGTGACCTGGACCGTTGGCCTGTCGTACGGCAGTCCTCCGACATCCCTGACGGGCGGTACGTTCACCTTTAACCCAACCGCAACGCCTCAATGGACTGGCGGTCCCTTTACTTTTAACATTCCTACGACGGATGGCAGTACAAATCCGTTGGCGGTAAAATTGGCCGCTACGGACTTGTCGCAGCTCACCTCCTATGCCGCCACGGAAACGGCGGCAGCCACCGCGGACGGATATCCCTCAGGCACCTTGACGAATTACAGTATTGGCAACACGGGGGTTATTACCGGTACCTATTCGAATGGCGAGACTCAGACGTTAGGTCAGATTGCTTTGGCGGTGGTGCCAAACCAGCAGGGGATGGCTTTAAACGGGAACAACAATTACATCGTTAGCCCGAATGCCGGCACCCCGCAGGTGGGCCAGGCCGGCTCAGGTCCATTCGGCTCATTAGTGGGGGGGTCGCTGGAAGCTTCCAACGTCAACATGTCGCAGCAGTTTACGGCAATGATTGGGGCGCAGGAAGACTTCTCGGCCAATTCTAAGTTATTGACCGTTGATCAGCAGGATGATTCGACCCTCATTGGCTCGGTGCAATAACCGAGCCAATGGGCTTCATCCTTAGGCTATCT
This sequence comes from Bacillota bacterium, assembly GCA_021792935.1. Taxonomy (GTDB): domain Bacteria; phylum Bacillota; class Sulfobacillia; order Sulfobacillales; family Sulfobacillaceae; genus Sulfobacillus_B. Next base: position 6,725 of record JAJYTS010000064.1, read on the forward strand.
TGAAAGGCGTGACGACATGGTATGGCTTGGTTGATAATTCGCACCATGCTGGCTCTCGCCATTGTGTTGCTATTGGCGTGGACGGTTCTGCGGGCATTGCGGCGGCGCATGCGATCCCATTCGGCTCGGGACCTTGAAGTCATTGGCCGGCTCATGTTGACACCAAAGCGGCAGATTGATTTGGTTCGCATTGGCCGTACGATTTGGGCGCTGGGCTATCATGAAAATGGGATGACCGTCATTGGCACGGTCCCGCCGGAGGAGTTAAGCCCAGCCGTTGAATCGCCCCAGGATTCGCCCAGTTTTCGGGAGTTTATGGCGGATGTTCAGACGGCATGGCAGGCGCGGCGGCAAGGGTCTGGACACGATGACTAAGCACTGGATAGCTGGTGGCGTTGGCATTCTTGCCGGCGGGCTGGTAACAGTGCCGGTGTATGCGGCCGGCTTGAACGTGAACTTGACCTCAACACCTTCGTCATTATCGGTTTTGGTGTTGTTAACCGGTATTACTTTGCTGCCGTTCGCCGTAATGACCTTAACCGCCTTTCCACGCATCATTGTGGTGCTGTCTCTCATGCGCAACGCGCTGGGATTGCAGACCACGCCGCCGACGGCGATTTTGGTGGGCTTAAGTCTCATATTGACGGTGTTTGTTATGGAGCCGACCATGCACGTCATATACGTCAAGGCGGTTTTGCCCTATCAGGCTAGTCATTTAACCTTGGTGCAGGCTCTGACCCGTGCCAAGAATCCCTTGGAAACCTATATGTTGGGTCAAACCCGGCCTACCGATTTGGCGTTCTTTTTTCGTCTTGCCCATGTTCATCCACCGGCTCGCGCCTCCTTGACGCCGTTTTGGATTGCCATGCCGGCATTTTTGGTTTCACAGCTCACTATCGCGTTTGAAATGGGCGTGTTTTTGTATCTGCCGTTTTTGGTGATTGATTTGGTTGTCTCGACCGTTCTGATGTCCATGGGGATGATAATGGTGCCTCCCACGCTGATTAGTCTTCCCATGAAACTCTTGCTGTTTGTGCTGGCTGACGGTTGGGTGCTATTGGTGCAATCTTTGGTGACGTCGTTTCATTAAGGGGGAAGAGCATGGAAAAGCGTTGGGAATCCATCCCTATTAAGATGACGCTTGAGTTAGGCGCCATAAAGCTTTCTTTCGCGGAATGCGCGCAACTCACCCTAGGAAGCCGCTTGCAGTTTCCTACCGGGAAAGGCGACCCTTTACGCATTACCTCGGGTGGGGAAGTTGTGGGCCATGGCCGACTGACGCTGGCGGATGACAACCGAACGTTAGCGTGTGAGATAACCGACTGGCTCAGTGCCGCCAAGCCTGCCGGGATCCCGACTCCTGAATCAGTTTTATTGGTCCGTGTACCAAACGCGGAAAAGAGTTCGTCGTGAGTAGCGCCGTTGCCTAGTTCCATATCGGGGAAGGATGATGGTGCAATGGCCGTACGCCTGGCGATAGAGGCGGATGCCGCGGATGTGGTTGAGATTATTCATCAAGTAGGACGGGAGGAACGCTATCTCGTCAACGAGGGAGAGGCGCCCCCAGTGGCGGTCCAAGCCCGGCAAATTGGCGCCATGTCTAACGGTTCCTCTCCTACGCGTCTCTGGGTTGCTACCGACCAGGCGAATAAGGTCGTGGGTATGTTGGAAATGATGCGGGGCAGCTTTCGAAAAAATGCTCACACCGCTACCCTGGCCATGGCTTTAATGCCTTCCGCGCGCGGACAAGGACTAGGTACGGCGTTAATGCAAGCGGCCTTGAAATGGGCGGATGACGCCAGCGTTCTTAAGGTCTCGCTATCAGTCTTTGAAACCAATGAAGTTGCCTTGGCCTTGTATCGCAAGTGTGGGTTTGTTGTTGAAGCCATTAGAACCCATCAGTTTTTTATCGGGGGAAAATATGTTGCCGAGGTGCAGATGGCCCGGTGGAACCCCGCCCGGACGGACGTGCCTTAGCTCTCGCCCGCTTTGTTGGACTAAAAAAGGCTGCCAGTCCTCATCTGGCAACCGGGGTTGGGTCGCACGGCCTGCCCAGCCTCGTGTTTTTTGCCCGCAGACGCACACCATGTTCGCGTTTTATGTCATAAAAGATAAAAAATTGTGCGGTTATGTCTCACAGTATGTGGATATTGCAGGTAATTGACAAATGTTCGCCGTATAGTAAACAAGATATGTGTTAGGCAAATAGGAGGGTCAATATTTGGACGCCGAAGAAATCTACCTGGTTTGGCAGCAAGCGTCCCAACCTGCATTGAATCATGCCGGCGTTGCTTTAAAGAAGTTCAGTGGATTGGACTTTGCGGTGCGGGAATCAAATGTCACGATTGTTCCCTGGCAAACTTTGACTGATCGCTTAAACCGCACCCTAATCAATCCCCTTTACGCGGTGCATCTTAAAGCCGTGGGTTTTGTTCCGGCGGACATTATCCTGGGGTTCTCGGAAAAAAACGCGCAAAGATTGGCCACTGCCCTCATTGGGGAATTCACCGAGCTTCCTTTGGATGAAATGGGATTATCCGCTTTGCAGGAAGTGGGGAACATTGTCGGAACCGCGTATCTCAATGTATTTTCCGATTTGTTTGGACAAATCATGGAACCGACAACACCTAAAGCATTACTGACGACCGTTTCGGCTCTCACGTCGGATATTACCTTAGAAGCTACGGTATTGCTGGCGGATGCCTACTTTGAGGTGCCGAATCAGGCGGTGGCAGGGCAAATTGTGGTTATACCGCGCTTGCCGGATATGTAAAAACTGTTAATAATATGGGGTGCTTTTGAGATTCGCGCAACTTTCTTGGTGGGCTCCTACACGTGGGGAGCCTTTTGTTTAAGGCTTGCGAACGTGATGTTTTCTGCCTAGTGAATAGAATGACCGGGGCGGGTGCGGCCTGCACTTTTTTTGCCCGTCAAGAAAAGGACTTCTCCATAGGACCGAGAATTTAACTGGGAGAAAGAGGTGATACGGGTGGCCTCCGCGACTAATATGCGCATCTCGATTGAACCGCATACCTTCGGTATCCGCTTGCAGTACTGGCGTCGACGTCGCCATTGGTCGGTGCGAGAATTAGCTTTGCTGGCGCGCCAAGCGCAATTGAGTTTAGGTATCTCGGATCGGCCGATTACGCCCACATGGATTCAATTTGTAGAGCGCGGTGCCGCTGGAATTATCGGGTCAATCAGTGAAGCGCGCCTCGATGCCTTAGCCCTCGCTTTGGATATTCCGGTGTCGTCACTTTTGCTGGAAGAAGGCTTGCTTAAAGACAATCTGAATTAGACGTCAGTAAAGCTAAGACGATCCAATTCACGCCAAAATGCGTAGGGTTCGTTTAGGAGCGCTGTCCCCCCAAACGCTTTACTTGCCTTTTAACCCAATGCGCCATGATTTCTGGACTCGTCACGCCAACGCGGCGCGCTTCCGTACGAAATTGGTCAAACAAGGCAAACACTTGTTCCCGCGCCTCTGCATGCTCTGGTGCTTTTTCAATTCGCAGTGAGTATCCCCGGTCTGTTTTATCGACGGCTAGTTCGAACCCGGCCAGACGCGCCTTCCGCTCCATTGCAATTACCTCCCATAAAGGCAATCCCGAATAGCATCTTAGCTTTAGTGTATCATAGGACAGTGGTGTTGGTGATAACAGTAAACTAGTCCGTTTTGCCTAATGAGCGTTTTTCTAGACTGCTCTAAGCGCTGAACGGCGCTTGGTATGGATTTAACTTTTTGTCCTTGACACGCTTTGAGTCGACCGATATCATACTTATTGTTCGGTTTGAGGATACATCGCGGGGTAGAGCAGCCAGGTAGCTCGTCGGGCTCATAACCCGGAGGTCGCAGGTTCAAATCCTGTCCCCGCAACCAATGGCGGCGTAGCTCAGTTGGTTAGAGCACACGGTTCATACCCGTGACGTCGGTGGTTCGAATCCACCCGCCGCTACCACCGCGGTTTCATACGGGCCATTAGCTCAACTGGCAGAGCAGGGGACTCTTAATCCCAAGGTTGTAGGTTCGACCCCTACATGGCCCACCACTTGAAACCCTTGTCCCGCAACTGTTTGCGGTCTTTGTGTTTTTTGGCAACCGGGCAAAAACCTGTCAAGTGGGGCAAAAGTTCACCGGTGCCGAGGACCTGTCTAAAACAGCATAACGCAGAAAACCTCAGTCAGGGTTTGGTTCCGCTTTGCCCATGGGTTTCTGGGGTAGCAACTCGGCAATGGCAAGCAGTCG
>JAJYTS010000065.1 GCA_021792935.1 Bacillota bacterium
TCTGCTCTTCTCATTTCATCTTGGGAATGATATGATTGTCGTCGTGGCCCGAATCGCAAGCGCTCATTTCGATTGACAGCCTTAATGGAACCAGGTAAACTGGGTTTCGCGATTTGTTGGGCGGATAGCTCAGCGGTAGAGCACCTGCCTTACAAGCAGGGGGTCACAGGTTCGAACCCTGTTTCGCCCACCATTGCGTTAGGTGTTCGCGTGATGTAGACGGCGAACACGGAAGAGTTCGCGGGTTCGAATTCCGGTGCTGCCGCCAAGTGCCGCGGTAGCTCAGTCGGTAGAGCAGAGGACTGAAAATCCTCGTGTCGGCGGTTCGATTCCGCCCTGCGGCACCATTTTCAATCTTGATAATTAAACACGGTCCCGTCGGTTAGTGGCCCAAGCCGCCGCGTTGTCAGCGCGGAGATCGCCGGTTCGAATCCGGCCGGGACCGCCATTTGTATCTCCCGAAGACGCGGGAGATTTTTTGCGCGATTTTTCCTCCATAGCCTGCAAAATACCTTGGACTCGGCTTTTGGGCCTGGGAACCTCGGCTCGTCATCACGCACCAAGACTCTTACGATTTGGCGAACAACTGCTGTTTAAAGTCCGGATCATACGGCTTACCCATCAGATTCACCTCATTGGGATTGATGGTAATGTAATTCCCGATTTCAAGGTGTCCATTATTTAGACTAAGCTGCAGATTGCCACCAAGAACTTGACTGTCGCGGACATGCTCAAAAATCATCATCTAGCGTGGGCCATTGCGGATATGGGTTTTGGCGAATTTCGCCGCCAGTTGGAATACAAAGCGGCGCAGCGCGGCAAGACGGTCATCGTTGTGAATCGTTGGTATCCGAGCCGCAAAACGTGTTTGTCCTGTGGAACCAAAAGGCCCAAGATGCCGCTTTCCGTACGGGAGTGGACGTGTCCACAGTGCCAGACGCGGTATGATAGCGACCTGAACGCGGCCATCCATTTACGCACAGTGGCGGAGAGTTCATGGGTGGCTGCCCATCCGTTGCTGTGTAACCACCGCGCTGCTCGGTGATAGCTTGTGGAGTGCCCTCCCGTGGAGGACCGGTGCAAGCCGTAAGAAGCGGCGGCATGATGAAGCAGGAAGATGGCACCGGTTTGATCACTTGTCTAACGATTATCAGGCTTGGATAAGTCCATCAGAACGGTATAATGGGGCCATAGGATGACGAAGGAGCGGGAAATGACGGTGGAGCGCGTCAAGGCGGCCGATAGCTGGTCCTATTGGTTAGCGCAAAGTCTGGATGAATGGCCGCTGCGGCGGTTGTTTTGGTCCGGCCGGTTACCAGAATCCGCTGACGCCGGCGATCCGGAGTGGGTGGCCGCGGTTTTAAGCACAATTCTCGAAGAGGGATCGCCCCAGGACTGGCGGATGATCCGGTGGGACGCCGTCTGGCCTATTTGGGATAGTCTTCCCTTAGACCCCCGTCTACGACACTTTTGGGACGCTTATCGAGAGGAGGAATATGCCATAGATCACCGGGACCGCGTGCTCGATGCCGAGCAACATCAAGTCTTAGCCGTGGCGGCAACGGCGCTTCCCCCCTATGGGTTTGAGCTGGCCGGGGGGACCGCGCTGGCGGCCGGATATCTTGGCCACCGTTTGTCTGAAGACTTGGATTTATTCACGGGAACGGCGACGGTGAGCGACGCGATGCCGGTGGTAACGGAAGCTTGGAAGGCGGCGGGATTAACCGTGCGTCTTGACCAGTCACGCGCCACGTTTGCCCGATTGTGGGTCGGCCTGCGACCGGTCAAAGTCGAGCTCGCCCAAGATAGTCCCTATCAACTGCAATCCTCATCGGTCGCGGTCGACGGCATGCCAATCCGCTCCTTGAAAGACTTGGCCGCGGATAAGACGCTAGCGCTGTTCGACCGCGCGACAACGCGGGACTTTGTGGACGTGTATATGCTGTTGCAACGGTATGGGCTCTCACAGCTCATGGCGTGGGCGAAGGAAAAAGATCCGGGGTTTGACCGCAACTGGTTTATTAAGGCGTTAACCCACGCGGAAAGGGTGCAGCCCCAACGCGTGACTATGTTGGTTCCATTGGACTGGGACCACTTGCGCTTGACCTTTCGCCAGGCGGCCTTACGTCTGGAACGCCAAGCCCGCGACGCGGATCAAGACCTCGAGCGGTAACGGCTATTATCCATCGGATTGCTGCCTATTGGCGCTAACACGGGTCTTTTTGATGGTCAAACCCCTTCCTCCCTTCTACCGTCGACGGCGACTACTACACATGGCCATCCTCCTCAATCGAGTTTGCTGCCGAATTCGTCTTGCTCGCGAGTATATCCTGCTATACGGAACAATACGGTACACCTCTCTACCCCGCCATAAAACGTTGGGGGCCCCCTCTCTCCCTAAATCTCTGTGATTGGGGAGAGACGCAGGATAAGGGAAACTTGTCCCCACACCCGCGGCGTACCGCAGGGAAAATCTATTAAGAGTGCGGGTTTATCACTTGTGACACGTCCCCCATATCATGGAACTTACAACACTAGTTCCAGTCCCTTTATGGGGGATCTCGTGCATAAAAAACGCTCAACCATAACGGCTTTTGTGCTGGCACACAGCTCCCGCACGCTCCTTAGGAGATGGCAGTTTTGGAAAACTACCCCAGTCGAAATCGAAATCCAGATGATACCTTGCTAATCCGTGTTTGGATCACGCAAGCGCAATATGATCGCTTAAAACTTCGAGCACCCTGGTACGTCCCAAGCCTTAGCCATTATTGGCTCGCCCAATGGCAGTGACAGCGCCTTTGATGGTCGTGATGTCAAAGACGCCTTAGAAACGGCTTTGGCCGAAGTCTTCCAGGCCGATTGGAGCGGCCGTGCCGTGGCGCCATCGATGCCGGTCTCCCTCACCGTATCACCCAGGGCGCAAACGTCCCTCGACTCTTACATCCGCCAAGCCCTGTTGCGGTTGTCTTGAGGAACTCGGGGACGCCCCGGGGATTGTTTACGCGCTGGCAAGGCATGGATCAGCAGCCCGACTGTTGCGGTCTTCCGATGCTGCGGACTCGTTGGAAGTCCGGGCCGATATCGCGCGGCTCCGGCGCGCCGACGTGCAGATGCGTCTCTTGGCAGAACCCTATCTCCATGCCAAGGCGACCATGACCCCGACCCAAACATGGGTCGGCTCCCAAAACTGGTCGGATCCGGCGATGCAAACGAATCGGGAAGTGGGGTTAGCGGTGACCAACTCGTTAATCCATCGGCAGGCCTTGCAATGGTTTAACCAGCTCTGGACTACGGCGGATCTATGGCAATCATACGGAGGCGGGACCTATGCGCTGGTATTTGAGCGGACCCATGTCGGGGTACAGAAACGATTCCTTCCCAGCTCTCTGCAAGACAGATCTTGGCAAGGGCGGATAGTGGCATCGGGCACAAGGACTATGGCCACGATTTGTGATGTTGCCCCCATCAATCCATTATGATCCCCGGGCCAAGGGTCGCCGCGGGCTAATCTATAACGGGGACTGAGTACGAAAATGGGAACTTGGCACTCGCCTGCAGAGCCGCTATAATGCTACAGAATGAACGTGTGGGACCGTGCCCGCTCAAAAGTTGTGTTCGCATGCTCGATGAGCATGTGAGTTACCGAGGACGGGACTGATTCCGCTGATCGATTAGCTCACATTGCGGACATGTCCGCGAGGTATTACGCGGATTCACAAAGACCACCGGGACGCCCGCGAGCGCCGCTTTATAGACGATAAACTGCCGCACTTTAAAAAATGCCCAACTATGTTGGCAGCGCCGCTGCGCCCGTCGAACACTATGAGCAAGAGAAGGTAAATTAAATGGAATCCCAGGTCCATATTCCAGAACGACTGTCTCTTAAAATTTCGCAGGAAGCGCTGGTGGCCATCTGTACCCACTACCGCGTGCATACTTTGGCCTTATTCGGGTCGGTTCTCCGGAACGATTTTACGTCCGCCAGCGATGTCGACGTCCTGGTGACGTTCTTACCCGAAGCGCCGCTCACCCTGTTTTGGCTGGGAGGCCTCAAGACTGCGCTCGAAGACCTATTCCACCGCCGGGTGGATTTAACGCATCAGCCGGCCTTAAAACCCTTTCTTCAAGACACGATTTTGACCGCCAAGGAGGTGCTGTATGTCCAAGCCATCGAGCCGCACGGATGATGCGTGTCTAAGGGATATCGCGGATGTGACTGACAAGCTCCAACAATTGACGCACGGGATGACCCGCGACTAGTTTTACGAAGATTGGCGCACCTACATGCGGCCTTTTCCCTGCTGGAGATTGTCGGGAAAGCGGTGTCGGCGACGACACGGCTGAAAGACGCCTTCCAGATGACTTGAGACTATTTTTAACACCTCAAACCCGAACATTCAAGGCGGCCGCGGCCCCGTAATCGTTCGAACTCCTGGTTCATCAACACAAACTGCCCGAGATTGACTACGTGTGATCAAATATTCCTGGAACATTAGCTCAGCTATTTAGGAACTCGCCCAAATGCGGCTTCATTGAAGTATTGAGCCTTTTGCTCGTCGGGGTTGGTGCAGCGCACCAACTCTTGGCCGGTCGTCTCTAGCCGTTGGATTAATTGCCATCGCTCCGCGTATGGTACTCGGCATAATATATTTTGAAAGAACGCGGCGCCTTTTAGAAAAAAGGCCAGGAAGCTCTCCGGATCCTCTGCGGATACCACGGTAGCAATGGTGTCGTAGGTGACGTCATGGAGGTGGCGTCTGAAGGTCGCCTCAAGCGCACCCGGCGCCAAGCCGTTGCGGTCGCCAAAGGGTAGCCCCCAAGTTTCCGCCAATTCTACTAAAGGCCGAAACCAAAGCGCTGCCATGGGAATGTCGCGGGCGTCCGCGTTAGGGGCGGGGCAAAAGGCGGAGACCAGTCCGCCCGGCTTGGTCACGCGGCTCATTTCTGCCACAGCCTGCTCGATGTCGGTAAAATGGAGCGATAAGACGGCGCAAGTTGCGTCGAATGTATTGTCGGGAAACGGCAACTCCTCAGCCCTGCTTTGCACCACTTCAATATTTTTTATGGCGGCGTCACGGATCTTGGCTTGCAGTCGGTCCAGCAGCGCGCGAGATGGATCTAAGGCCACCACCTGTCCGTGTAGACCCACCATTTTGTATAGTCCTAAATCGATGGTCGCGCGACCGGTTCCGCACCCTACTTCAAGGATCCTCATGCCGGGTTGGAACCGCAGCATTTTCAAGTAATCACTTGTGCGTTCATTAATATCCGGCGCTACCGTGGCCATAACTCGGTCGTAGTCTAGTTCGCCAAAAATGGTCCAGCGTTGCGCGTTGGCACGCCAGGAAAACTCCCCAGCCTCCTCTAGCACATTTCGCAAGCGGGAAAGCATGTCATGACCGGCGGGGGTTAACAGGACGGCATCCCCTTCTCCTAAAAAGCGGACGTCAACAAGTCCCAACTGCTTGTAATGATCGAGTTGCGCGTGAAAAACGCCTTCGGACCACGGCCGGTGAAGATTCCCTAGGAGAAAGTCGTCCACTGCCATAGACCCGTAATAGGCGATGGCGTTAAAGTCTTCATGTGCGGAGATGATGAGATATAGCACGCGCAAGACGGTTAGTCCGAGGGGTTGGTCCTTGACAAAGGCGTCTATCCGGCCCAGAGCGGATTTCACATCGTGTTGGTTGACTTCTCTTCGTCCCTTGGTACGTTGGGCGTGATAAAGGGCGGTGCCAAAAATCATTTCACGAAGGCCCACCAGGACTTCTTCCGGGCACCCCGCCGCTATCGCTTCGGCATGAGCCCGGGTATACCAGTCTGTTTCTGCGTCGTAAAGCCAGGTGATGGCTTCTGGATCAATCTGTTCTTCATGTTCACCATTCATCCAAGTGTCCAATACCACACCGGCGGTCAAGGCATCTCGCACGAGATTGACCATCTGAACGTCGGTCAGGTTGGCACGTACTAGGTCGATTAAAGTGTCTATTTTTTGTCTCTCCTTGAGGTTAGTTGTGCGCCTTTACTTGTAAATCTTTCTCATGATATCCAGAATGTCGCCAAAATTATGTCGAATCTTGTTGGCGGAGCGATCCGTATGGGGGATTGCACGTATTAACGCGATGTGGGGTGTTACTTTTTTTAGAGAGTGGCGTTATGCGTCAGGAAGAGCGAATTAAACGCGCGACTTTAAATTTTAGGGGGAAGGCTCATGTCGAGACAGTACACCATAGCGTCCATGGCTCTTGCCACCACGCTTTTACTGGCAGGATGCGGAACGCAGACTATCTCCGCGGGTTCCTCGGCATCAACTCCACGGCCGTTAAACGCCCGGTCGGCGGTATCCCGGTCTACCTCTTTTATTGCGTCCGTGTCTTTAGTCAAGCGGTGGCACCATGCAGCTCTTTCGGGCACCGCCCTTAATATTCCCGTCCGTGACGGACAGGAGTTAGGCGTGATTCAAAATCGCTGGGGTACGACAGGCATGGGAACTGGGGCGGGAGCCGGTGTTTACTTTACTTATTCCGCCCATCATGCCGCGTTTGGGATTAATCAGGGCAATCAGATTTATGATATCCGTTCGTTTGCTCCCCGCGTTCAGTCTATTAGCCGTAATGAGGTGCTCAAAGCGTTAGGTTCCCCGGGTTCGATCTTATACGCTGCCAACACCACCATCTACCGATATCCGGCAGGTCCTGACCATCAATTGTTGTGGGTGTTTGATGGTGGGAAAGGCCGGACAACAGACCGGACGAATCACGTTGACGTCTATTGGCTGTCGGGAACGGTCAACCTGATGGCCCAAAACTATCCCAACCCCTCTATCGTGGTTTTGACGAGATCGCGCGGGACGCGAAGTGATGTCCGTTTCGTCATTAAGAGCGCGCCGCCCGGGTTTCGTCTCTCCGAGATTGCCTGGGTGCCGGAAAATGGGGTAGCTCCCATGGTAGAGACTTATGAGCAGGCATACGCCAATCGTCGCTTGCCGCATCTGGCTCAAGGATTTGTCATGCACGGAGTGTCAGGTAAACTGGTGTACGGCGCATCCCGACATAGTCAACTCGGGCAGATTCGGGTCATCTACCAGAACTCCGCCGGAACTGCCATTATTGGCAACAGCACCTCGATACGACTTTAACGATAACTTTAATTTTCTGGGCTTAGGGCAGTTCTGTTCGCGGGACTGCCTTTATTCTTTCTCCTGCTGAACGATTTGCCGTGCGGCGGGGGGTGTTCTGGCAAGATAACGCCCCTGTCCCTTATGATAAGGGGAAGGAGATGACACGTGAGGATGATTATTGATTGCCATGCGCATTGTGTCGCGCCGTCTTTGACGGCGGCTTGCCAAGGTGGAACATGGAACCCGCATGTGCAGTATGATGCGACCCGCCGTATATTTCAGTTTCCCACTTTTTCCAGCCGCCCCATGCCCCCGAAAATAGATGACGGGGATGAGCGGCTGCGACATATGGACTCCATGGGAGTGGACGTGCAGTTTTTGTCCACCTGGATTGATCTGCTGGGCACAGATTTGCCCGAATCCGCAGCCATATCTTTTCACCGCGCGGTTAATGAAGGATTGGCTGAGTTGCAGCGCTTTCATCCCGATCGGTTTCGAATCTTGGCGAGCATGCCGCTTCCTTATGGGGAACTAGCCGCGCAAGAACTTCAATATGCCGTCGAGCATTTGGGCGCGGTGGGGGCCATGATTGGCACTAATATAGGCGGGCGGCCCTTGGACGACCAGGCGTTCGACCCCTTTTGGGCGAAAGCGGAAGAGTTGGCGGTGCCGGTCATGCTTCACCCCGTCAATGTGGCGGCCGCACCCCGGCTTACCCAATATTTCTTGACCAATTTGCTGGGCAATCCCTTTGATAGCACCGTGGCGGCCAGTCACTTGATTTTTGGCGGGGTGCTGGACCGGTTTCCCAACTTGAGGATTGTGCTGGTGCACGGGGGCGGCTATTTGCCGTACGCCATAGGGCGGCTCGATCACGGATACGCGGTGCGGGCAGAGGCGCAAAAACCCCAAAGACTGCCCTCCTCTTATCTGTCCCGCTTTGTGTACGATAGTTTGGTCTATGACCCAGAGCTTATATCGATTTTGGCGGCGCGGGTCGGGGCCGAGAATATGGTATTGGGCAGCGATTATCCCTTTGATATGCAGCCCCCGGATTTACTGGGGATGGTGCGAAAAGCCCTTGGGCCTCGAGCGCCGGAAAGTATGGGGGATGTCGCACGTCGCACTTTTTCTCGCAATAGTCCTTAATCTCAGCGATGGGACGAAGCTACAATGCTGATACTTTATTGGCCAAGGCTTGAAATAGCCGCTTTGACGTAACCGGGGCGTGGTTAATCCATACGGATAACGGCTGGAGCGCATCCTCAACAGCAGACACCACCACCGCCTGCGAGGGAATAATCCCCGCTTCGCCCACGCCTTTGATGCCTTCAGGGTTGGCCGCGGACAGGATGTTGGCGTCTAAAAGGGTGATATCGGGCATTTCGGCGGATCCCGGCAGCAGATAATCCATAAAGCTGGCCGTTAAGGGCTGGCCGGCATCGTCATAAATCATTTCTTCCAGCAGAGCACTGCCAAGACCTTGCACGGTTCCGCCAATGACTTGGCCGTTGGCCAAAAGGGGATTCACGATACGGCCGCCGTCATGTATGATGACATAGTCGAGCAGACGGATAGCCGCCTTGTGAATATCGACCTCGACCATCAGGGCATGGCTTCCAAAGCCGGTCGCTGGCTTTTGCGACTGGAAATAGGACTCGTGAGTCACGGGGGCCAAACCTTTTTCCGTCGCGTAGCCAGCCAAGTCCTGCAGAGACAGGGCGAGGGACGGAACCCCTTTTACATGAAAATGCGAGGCTTGCCAGACAATGTCGTCCACATGGGCCTCCAAACGGGTAGCCGCCAGTTTTTTAAGCTCTTCAAGAAATTGGCGTGAACCTTCTGTTGCGGCGTTTCCCGCCATAATCATGGTGCGGCTGCCAAAGGTGCCAATTCCGCGGCCAACCATCGCGGTGTCGCCCTCTCGCACCACCACTTGATCAAAAGGAATGTCCAGAGTTTCGCTAACAATTTGAGCCAGCGCGGTCTGATGTCCTTGGCCATGAGCCACGGCGCCGGTTCCCAGTTGCACCCGGCCGTCCTCGAGAAGCGTTAGCCGCGCGCCTTCAAATCCAAATCCGGCGGAGATTTCAACATAGTTGGCAATGCCAATTCCCAAGTATCGGTCTCGCTGCCATTCTTCTCGCTGTCGTGCGCGAAGGGCCTTTAGGTCAATGTGCTCCAGTAGCCTTTGCATCGTCTCCGCATATTCCCCGGTATCATAGCGGGGATTGGCGGATCCCGGGTAAGGCCGGTAGAGGTTCTTGAGGCGGATGTCCACCCGGTCCATTCCTATGGTGTCGGCTGCCCGGTCCAATATCCGTTCAATGACGTAATGACCCTGGGGCCGGCCCGAGCCGCGATAGGGGGCCTGGGGAACTTTGCAAGTCAGCATAAGGTGGCCATGAATATAGGCGTTGGGAATGTCGTAGGGTCCCAAAAGGTTTCGCACCGTGTTTCGGAACGGTAAAGCGCCCCGGCTGGTATAGCCCCCGTTGTCTTGATAGTACTCGTCCACAAATGCCAAGATAGTTCCGTCGTTGCGAAGTCCCAGTTTGACATGATGCTCTTGTTCCCGCTCATGGCTGGTGCCGAGAAATTCATCAAAGCGGTCGCCTGCCCATTTGATGGGATGGTGATAATGATAGGCGAGCCAGGTGACGATAAACTCTTCCGGGTAGGCGCCGTTTTTGGCGCCAAATCCTCCGCCCACATCCGGCGCGATCACCCGCACATTTTCTTTGTCCAGAGATAAAAATTCGGCGATTCGTTCTCTGGCGGCAAATACCGATTGGGTGGCATAATGGACCGTGAGATCCTCGGATTTAGGCGAATAGACGGCATGAATCCCCCGCGGCTCCATCGGTTGGGCGCTCACCCGGCCCATTGAAAGGGTTGCTTCCACCACGATGTCGCTCCGCTCCAGAGCGGCTCGTCCAAGTCCTATGTTTTCTTCAATAGAATCCGCTTCGTTGCTGTGCAATTGCGGGTGCAACAGCACATCCGCCCGCCGAGCTTCTTCGATGTTGGTAATCGGGGTTAGGGGTTCGTAGGTAATCGTGACCAGCTCGGCGGCGTCTTCCGCCAGGTAGCGGTTATCCGCCATCACCGCCGCTACCGGCTCTCCCACGTAGCGAACACGGTCGGTGGCCAGGGAGGATTGCGGAGGCTGGCCATCCGCTGGCATAGGCCGGCCCAAGTCGGGTGTGTTTGCTGCCGTAAACACTCCGTGAACGCCAGGCGATTGTTCGGCGGCACGGGTATCAATCTCCACAATCCGGGCGTGGGCATGAGTTGAGCGCACCAATACGACTGTCCACTGATCAGCCTCGACAATATCACTGACGTACCGGCCCTGGCCGCGCAGAAGCCTGTCATCCTCAACGCGCGCCAAGGGGCGCCCCATTGGGCCAGCCACACTACCTTCGAACATACAACCCCTCCTCGTTCCCATTATATCTCAGCCATAACGGGCCAGAGCCATCGTCATTTTAGGTATGACATCGGTAAAGACACTTATTTGAATCATGTAAAGGCAGAAGGTGACAGATGACAATTAAACTGTTTAAACCGTTCTGATGGACTTATCCAAATTGGATCATTGCTGACCAAATTTGTCGCCACCTTCCTGGTTCATCGCGCCACGGCTTCTTAAGGTCTCAAGGACCGGTCGTCCACCGGAGGACGCTCGCCTA
>JAJYTS010000066.1 GCA_021792935.1 Bacillota bacterium
CTCACACAACGTTCTATTCGTAATCGATTGGCCATTGTCGGATTCGTATTGGTGGTTATTATGGTACTGGTGGCCATCTTGGCACCCGTTATCGCGCCCATGAGCCCCTATGCCGTGCATTTTAATGGCACCACGGTAACGGGGCAACCGTTGGGTCCGACCTGGCATTGGAGCCACTTCTTCTTAGGTACGAATCCTAACGGTCAAGACGAGATGAGTCAACTGATTTATGGTGCGCGCGTTTCCATGGAAGTGGGCGTGATGGCCACTTTGGTGATGTTGGTCATTGGCACCACGATTGGAATGGTTTCTGGATACGCGGGAGGAGCAGTTGACAACCTATTAATGCGGATCACCGATGTTATGCTGGCTTTTCCGTTTCTTTTGTTTGTGATTTTGATCCGTTCGGTGGTGGCGCATCCTACCGTTTCCACCGTGTACTTGGCTATTGGAGTCTTAGGCTGGGCCCCCATTGCCCGTATCGCACGGGGGCAGAGTCTTGCTGCAAGAAATCTAGAGTATGTGGAAGCGGCCAAGGCGCTCGGCGCCAGCACGCCACACATTATCTCGCGGCACGTGTTGCGCAATACCATAAGCGCCGTGTTGGTGTTCGGCACATTGCAGGTTGCCAACAACATACTGCTTGAGTCCGCTTTGTCCTTCCTAGGGGTCGGTGTGCCGGATCCTATCGTTTCGTGGGGGAAAATGATTAATTTAGGCTTGTCGTATTATCAGGTAGATCCGTATCTGATTATTTGGCCCGGGATCGCCATCGTTCTCGCCACACTGGGATTCAATTTGTTGGGCGATGGACTGAACGACGCGTTGAACGTGCGCCAGGTACAGTAGGGGATCCTTTTCCTTTTTCATATGGCACTATGCGTCCTGTGAGCAATGTCGCGTAAGGAGGAATATTTATGAAGAAAACATGGATGGGCGCCGCAGCGTGTCTCGTCTCAGGAGCCGCGCTTCTGGCGGGTTGTGGTGGTGGCAGTACTCCGTCATCATCGGGCCCTGGACCGGCGTTCAGCAGTAAAGCCACTAATGGCGGTACCGTGACTGTGGCGTTCACCAGCAACATTGAAACCTTGGACCCAGGTCAATGGACCGACGTCACCTCGATGTATCCCATGCAGCAGATATATCAGAACCTAGTTACGTACTCGCCCAACAATGCGACCATTGTCCCGGGTGCCGCCACGTATACCGTTTCAAAAAACGGACTGACCTATGTGTTTAATCTAAAGCCCGGGCAAAAGTTCTCCAATGGTGATCCGGTGACGGCCCAGGACGTGAAGTATTCGTTGGACCGGGTTACCAGCTACAACGCCTCTGGTTCCGGCCCGGCTCCCTATGGGTTTGCCTACTCGGACATTGTGGGCTACCCGCAATGGAACAACAATGGGAAAGCGCCGGCCGCCGGAATTACTGGATTGTCAGGGGTCAAGGTGACCGGGCCTCTTCAGGTTACTATCACCCTGCAAAAGCCGGCCGCGTACTTCCTCAATACGCTGGCCTTGGAATCGGCCGTGATTTTGGACCAAGCTGTGGCGTCCAAGTACACGCCCAACACCTACCTGCTGCACGCGGTAGGATCCGGCCCATTTGAGGTGCAGAGCTGGAACCGCGGCCACCAGTTGGTGCTCGTGCCCAATCCTCACTACTCTGGACCCAAGCCTCATTTGAGCAAGGTCGTGATGGAGGAGAATGTGGCCTACAACCTCCAAATCTTGCGGTTCAAAAAGGGTCAGCTGGACATGGTTAACGGACCCATAGATTCTTCGATCTACGGCCAAGTGCTAGCGTCGAAGAACCTGCAGAACTTGTATCATAAGGTGTCGGAGAACGGAATTGTCTACCTGGGCTTTAACACCACCAAGGCACCTTTCAACAATGTTGACGTGCGGTTGGCCGTGAACTACGCCTTGAACAAGGCGCTGATTTCCAAGAACGTGACCAATGGCCGCGGTCCTCTGGCGGGCCAGCCATTGCCGCCGGGAATGCCGGGCTACAACAAGAATATTAAGCCCTTCCCCTATAGCCCCACAAAGGCTAAGCAGCTCTTGGCCGAGGCGGGCTATAAGAATGGGCATGGCCCCACCATCACCATGATTTACCCGTCCAACGAATCCAGCCACACCCAAACCGCCGACATTGTGCAGCAGGAACTCGATGCGGTAGGGTTCAAGGTCAACTTGCAGGCAATGTCGCAGGTGGGATCGTACTGGCCTTTCGAGGACCAAGCCTCCAACAACTGGAACTTGGCCTGGACTGACTGGTTCCAGGACTACCCGGACCCCCAGGACTTCGCGTTCAACCTGTTGTCCACCCAAGCCTTTGGCGCCACCAACGTGGGCAATTGGACCAACAAGCAATTTGAGTCTCTGATTAATAAGGCGGACAATATGCCAGCCTCGCAGGACTCGCAGCGCTGGGCGCTGTATCAGCAGGCGGAGACCATCGCGCATAATGACGCCTCATGGGCATTCCTTTACTACTACTGGAATGACGCTCTGATTCAGCCGTGGATTGGGCCGGCTAAGCTCTCCTACTACTTGCACCCGGTAGAGCAGCCGTTCTTCAATCTTATTTGGACCAATCACAAGTAATGAAGGCAGGGGGCGGGCAGTCTAGCTGTCCGCCTCTCCGCCTTATCGGAGGGACACGGCGTGGGCCGTTATATTATCCGGCGGTCATTGTGGGCGCTGGTGACAATTTTCATTATTATCGTCGTCACTTATCTGATTGCGTATGCGGTGCCATCTAACCCGGCTCGCATTATTGCCGGTTCGCATGCGACACCCAGCACCATTCACGAGATTGATCGGGCATTGGGCCTCTATAAGCCCATTTACGTTCGCTTATATGATTATTTAAGTCAACTTTTATTGCATGGCAATATGGGGTTTGACTACATTATGCATCAGCCGGTGAGCAAGATGGTGCTAGCGGCGGCTCCCTATACGCTTTACCTCGCCATCGCCTCGGTCTGCGCGGAACTCATTATTGCTGTTCCGGTCGGCATCATTTCCGCCATTAAGCAATACTCTTTTTTGGACAACTCCTTGCGGGTGCTCACGATTATCGGGGTGTCGATGCCCACCTATTGGACCGGATCGCTCATGTTGTTGATATTTGGGTTTCTTATTCCGTTGTTTCCGTTGGGAGGTGTGTCACTGGCGGGGGTGGTGCTGCCTGCTCTTTCCGTAGGCATTACCGGTTCGGCTTACTACACCCGGCTATTACGCTCCAGCATGCTGGAAGTGATGCGTATGGATTATGTCCGCACCGCCCGCGCCAAGGGACTTTCTCCGGGACGGGTTCTGTTTCGGCACGTGGTGCGAAACGCTCTGGTCCCGGTGGTGACGTATATGGGTCTAGACCTGGGAAACTTGATGGGCGGGTTGGTCATCACCGAAACCATCTTTAGCTGGACTGGGCTGGGTTTGTTGTTGAATCACGCGCTGGGGAACGTGGATGGCGCCTTGATTATGGGAATCACTCTGTTCTCGGCCAGCGCCATCGTCATCATGAACGTGCTGGTGGATATTGTCTACGCGTTCTTGGACCCGCGCATTAGTTACTCCTAAGTTTGGTGGGAGATTAGAGTCTCTCTTTAATGGGAATGAGATGTGGTATACCCGCGCGTTCCCCTTCCCCGGCGTAGCCGGAAGGGGGTCGGGCGGGCTTTTTGGCCGTATTGCGGGGATTTTTCACCGCCCCGTGAGCCACGCCATCGCGCTTGACTGTCTCTAAGAATTCTCCGTCGACACTCCCGACAGAGTAGGCGCGTAGAACGATCGAGGTGTTGAACCACTGATTTGGATCAGGTGCTGGTCAGGAGCTCTTAGCGTCCGTCGAGATCCCCAGCGGTCCGAAGCACTGGTGCGCGATAAATCCTTCGCGGCGTCCGACAGCCCATATGACCACGTGTGCCGACCCATCCTCAGATTCGACTTCGTAAATGAGCCTGATGCGATGACCCGCCCGAATGCTAGACCACCCAAACAGATCGATGCCCGCCTTGTTCCCCAAAGAATCGCCATAACCCCGAGGATCGCGCTCTATCTTTTGCAACGCTTTTTGAACCTCAAGGCGGATTGCATGATCGAGCTTAATGTATTCTTCGGCGGCATCAGGGACAAAATCAATCGTGGTCACGTGCTCGCCGTTCGCCTTCAATTCGCGAGACTCAGGGCGTCGGCGATTTGAGGAACTCTAAGTTTCGAGGTAACGCGACAACCGTCCAGTACCAATCTTCAGCCTGCTCTTCCATTTCAAGAAGCGTCCGATATTCGGCGAAGTCTATGAGGACGGCCACGGGCTCACCCCGCTGGGTGACGGTTACGGGACCATCCTTGATGTCATGGACATATCGGCTCAACTTTTTGCTGAGATCCGATAACGAAACGCGGTGTTCCTCGTCCACGGCTATGGCCCCTCCCGTTGGCATTTTTCTTCCTCTTTTACTTACATACGTAATTATGGTTCTTGTACCGTCATTATGGACATTAAAAGTGATGATGCGATACGGGTGATGGGCTGTTAGAAAAGTCGCAGGGGTTTTAACTTTCGTTGACGCTAGTGACGGGGGCAAGCTTGAAATCAGCTTGAAGGGGAGGTGGTGGAAGTCTTGGGGTTGGTGGGGGCGTCGACGGCGTCGAATACTCCGTAGGCTCCCTTTCCGAATTGATCCATGGAATGGGAGACAAAAGAGTAGAGTCCCGGCTGCTGGAATTCCAGCTGAATGAGGGCGGCATCTCCGGGGGCAATGGTATAGGTTTGGGCGTCATAGAGGTTGTTGCGAGGATTGCCGCTGGCATGCACGTCCCGTAGCGTGCTGCCCACCACATGAAAGGCAGAAAAGAGATTGGGACCCGCATTAACGACAGCCACGCTAAATGGCCTTTTCGCCGGTACCCTGAGCGGATGAACGGTATAGCGGTCGGCCACCCCGTTGAATACCACGTAGTTCGGTGGGGAATTGAGCACCGAATTAAGATTGTTCGGCTGATAAAATTCGCTTTGCACCAACGTATAAAGAGGGGGAGCCTCCCCCGGTGGGGTAACGACCACGGCCCCGTACATGCCTTGGGCAATGTGAAGGGGCATGGGGCTGGCTTCGCAATGATAGAGATACACCCCCGGCAATTGCGCCTTAAAGCGAATGGTCTTGGATTGCCCCGGCAGTACCGGAGTAAAGTCAAGGCCGGGCAAGACTAAGGCTGCGTGCAAATCAATGGCGTGGGCCATTTTAGGGTCGAGATTGGTGAGTGTAAGCGTGACGTGATCCCCGGTGCGAAGATATAGGGAAGGGGCCGGGACGGTGCCGTCAAATGTCCAGGCCGGGAAGGTGACGCCAGGAGCGATGGGGACCTCGGTTTCCTCCGCGTATAGATGGATGGTCACCTTATTTCCCTGGCGAACCATAAGCATAGGTTTTGGGGTTTGGTTTAACGGTTGGAACGCTTTGGAGGTTGTCGCGGGCGGTGTGGGGGAGGCCTTGGAGGAAAAACCGGGGATGCCGCAGCCTGAGGCAATCATGATCAGGCCGATCAAAGCCCCTTTAAAAAAACGCTGTCGCGGCAAACATGTAGACATGGCGTCGGCTCCTATAATGAACGAGTCCTTGCCCTAGGATGGATCCGCTTCCTGCTGTTTATACGTTGGCGGCGGGGCAAACTCCCATCCTTGCGCGGTTGTTCTACAGTTTTCCCCACCTTATTGATTGTTCATCAGCGGCATCTGATAAAATCGGGCTATGGACAAGTGGGAGGAGTCTGTTAAATATTGAGTAAACACCAGCGGCGGCTATTGTGGGTAAGACCCGATCGGGCTCACACTCCGCGACAGCGGCGCGCCTTTAAGAAGGCCCTCCAACAAGTGCCAGACGGTATTGAGGCACGATGGGCGCCAACCGGGCGAAATGCCCCGCACCATGACCGGGGGATTTCTGGGCGGCAGCCAGTGACAAGGTCTTTTATTGCTTTTGTGGGCAGGTGTCCGCACATGCGGAACGCGGCCTGGATGGTGTTTTAAGTGGCGGCGCCGCGTCTGTCCCGTTCCACCATCTGGATATTTTTCTTAACTCTGCTAAGCCGTGTTAGCGGCTTTTTCCGCACAACCATTTTGGCGGCGGCGTTTGGCACCACTCTCAATACCGATGCCTACGTCATGGCGTCTGCCATCCCCAACCTCTTGTTTGGTTCCGTGTTTCAAGGGGTCAGCGTGGCGACCGTACCTTCCATGACCGATGCTCGCGCTCATGAAGAGGCCCAAGATTTTCAGCGCTTCATCAATCAAATGTGGACGGTATTAGTGGGCGCCGCCATAGCGATGTCCATATTGGGAGAGATATTTGCCCCGCAATTGGTGGATTTTCTGGCGCTGGGCTTTCATGGCCAAGAGCGCTATAAGACTATTCTCATGTCGCGGATAATGATTCCTTCCATTATTTTTTGGATATCCAGCGGGTATCTTACAGGGATACTGCAAGCGGGTGAAAACTTTTTTGGATTGACACTCTCGCCCTTAGTGGTTAACCTGGTGCAAATTTTTGGGATTTTGGTGTTAGGCCACTTCTTTAGCATTTATGGAGTGGCCTGGGGATTTACTTTGGCCATTGCCGCGCAGTTGGCCCTTCTGCTTCCCTTGCTGCGGCGCCGGGGCGTGAAGCTTTCGCTCAGTTGGCCTTTGGACCATCCTCGCGTTAAGGCGATGCTACGGCTCATGGGTCCTTACTTATTGATTAGCTCCACCGCCAGCATTGAACTGATTACGGATCGCATGCTGGCCTCTTCTATGGCCACCGGCAGCATTTCCGCCATGAATTTTGCTTTTACCGTGAGTCAGGTTCCGCTCGGGGTGATTATCGCCCCGGTTATTACGCCCATTTATACCAGGCTGGCTGTCCTTCACGCCGGAGTCGCCCGCGAGCGATTCTCGGCCTTAGCCATGCGGGGGCTGCGGTGGGTCCTCGTGCTAACGGTTCCGGTAAGCCTGGTGCTGTTTATTCTCAACTTCCCCATTCTGCGGGTGATATACGAGCGAGGACACTTCAACGCCTATTCGCTGACATTAACGTCACATTTGTTTCTTTTCGCTATTCTGGCGCTTCCCGCCAATGCGCTCAGCAGCTATTTGCAGCAAATGTCGTTTGCCACTAAAAATACTCGAAGGCCGGCTCAATTTAATCTCGCGGCGGTTATTGTCAATATTGCGGGCAATCTTATTCTGACGCGCTTCATGGGCGTGTATGGTTTGGTGTTGGCCACGACTGTCGCCAACTGGACCAACACCGTATTGTTGGCGTGGTCTTTTCATGCCCGCCGTCACATTGCCCGCCAAGCGGCTTTTGTTGTGGCCTTGGCCGTGGCTGGGGCGGCCATGGCGGCGGCCATAGCCGCTCTCGCCTGGCAGTTGCATCTGAACCATGTTACGGGATTGGTGCGACTGGTGCTGGAAATTGGGTTCAGCGCTCTGGTGGGCGGGACCGTATACGGCGTCCTGCTGTTGCTGTTCCGGGTTCCCGAAGCTCAACAAATGCGTCAGTATGCCATTCGTATGATGCGCCGGGTAGCCGCGGTCGGGTAGCCTCGCGCTCTCGCTACCTTTACCATCGTCCCCGATTATGCCCGTGAGGATGGAAAAACCCGTTCCAGGGATCGCTTGGCTGAAACGGATTGGAAGGCCAGCGATTGGTGCCGTATGCCGACGACCCCAGGCTTCCATAGATAGTGTTGACAACCAGAGCATTCTGACTCGCGGACAGTGCAGGAGCCGCGACTGGCATGGGACCTTGCGCCATTCCAATGGTGACCAGAGAGGCCGCTGACGAGCCCAAAGGCTGGCTATTGGCGCTTAGGGCGGTCATGGTTGTGGATGCCAGGGGAGCTAAGGGGAGTTGGGTCTTGTTCGCGGTGCTGGGTGCCTCGGTGATCCAATCCGCAGATGTCTGGATGCCTTGGGCTTGAGATGTGGACAACGTCACGGTGGTGCTAAGCAGAGGAGTGGTGCTGCTCGCTGCGGTAAGGGTCAAGAGCCAGCGGTCGGCGGCGTCTGCCACCGGAGAGATGCTGGCGGTCACGCTGGTTCCTGGGGGAATGACGGCGGCCATAACCGCGGACTTGGGGATACTCTCCCAAAATGCTTTGGTCACGGGGGTCCCTTTGGCGCCTACGGTGGTAATGGTCCCTATTTGAATCAGGGATTTGGAATTGACGCCGCCGAGACCAACCCATTCTCCGACAGCGCTATCTGGACGGGGTTGGCTACTAAAGCTGGCGGGTACGGACCAGCTGGCGGCCACCGAGGTTTCATCAGTGCCGGTTTGAATGAGCCCCGCCCAGTTTTGCGACCACTGATTCACGGCGGAGAGAGAGGAGTCCGTTGCAGGGGTTAGACGCGACAACATCATGGATTGAGAGGTCTGGGCCCCTGTTTGAACCGGAGATCGGTATAGCACCAAGACCATGCCCACCAAGGCTATGGGGACGACAGCCGCGGTACGGGATATGGGCATAACACTCACCTCGCATAAAGTTCTGATATTATGAGTAAATAACGGAATTGTTACCAAACTGTGGCGAACCACGAAATTGTTTCAAATAACTGATTGGCTAGTTAAGATGGGGAGGCAATGGGATGAATATCGCGAATGTGCGCTATGAGAACTACTCGGGTTTGGCGATTATCGAGGACGATGATGCTTGCCTGATTGAGGAATGGCCTAGTACGGATGCCTACATAAAGGAGGAGACCGATCCCGGAGAAAGGCGGCGGCGGCTGGAGTCCGCCCTAGGGAAGGCTCGCCGTGTTCCTGTCGCGGCTGTATCGTTTCTGCCTGCCTTGACCTCGCCGGGGAAAATCGTTTGCATTGGCCTTAACTATCGGCGGCACGCGGAAGAAACCGGAGCCCCCATTCCTCAACACCCCGTGGTGTTCTCTAAGTTTTCCGACGTTGTCGCCGCGCATCAAGAGGCGGTTGAGGTGCCGCGAGAGACGGCTCAATTGGACTACGAGGGTGAACTAGCCATGGTGGTGGGCGACCAGTGTTGGCGGGTAGAGGAAAGTGAGGCACTCAAGCGGGTGTTTGGCTATTGCAACGCCAATGACTTCTCCGCCCGCGACTTGCAGTTCACCAGTTCCCAGTGGCTTTTGGGAAAGACCTTGCCGCGGTTTGCTCCGCTAGGCCCGTTCATCAAAACAGCCGACCAGGTCCCTAATCCCGATGACTTGGAGATTAAGACCTATCGCAATCACGATTTGGTTCAGCACTCCAACACCAAAGATATGATTTTTTCCTGCGCCCAGATTATCGCCTATGTGTCCCGCCATTTTGTCCTGCGTGCGGGAGATGTTATTCTCACCGGCACCCCGGAAGGAGTCGTCGTGGGAAAGCCGCCGGAGGAGCGCCGCTGGCTTGAGCCGGGCGAGCGGCTCACGGTGGCGATTGAAGGGCTGGGCCGCCTCGAGAACACGCTAATTTCCGGCTAAAAAAGAAATGGGGAGGCGTGGCCGCGCTCTGGCTTCGCCTTTCGCTTTTCGTATAATGTGGGATGTACTCGACATGGATGTTGACAAAAAAGGGGGCATGGTGGGTTTCACAATCGCTGACGGCAGGTGAGACCAGAATTATGATATTTCACGGATATGACACGGTCATGTTTGGAGACGTTGACGGATCCTGCATTGGCCACTTCGCGCATCAAGTGCGGTTTTTGGAGCGGGCGGAATTTCTTTTCATGGAGCATGTCAAATTGTCCCCGCGGCAATGGTTTCTGACCCACTACTTGTTCCCGCGCGTTCACCTGGACGTCGATTATACTTCTCCGCTGCATTTTGGCGATGAGATGCGCTTTGACGTGCAGGTGGGCCACTTGGGGACCAGTTCGTATTCGCTGGTTATTGATGTTTTCAATTTAACCACGGGTGAGATCTCGATGAGGACTCGGCTGGTGATTGTGGTTTTAGACCCCGGCACCAAGCGCCCCACTCCTATTCCCCAAGCATTGGTGGACGCCTTTACCCCCTATTTGGTGGGTGAATAGAACTCAGCGCCGGGTAGTTCCCGGCGTTTTTCATTTTGGTGGGCTGGCGGGGCATCATCCTCGGGCCATTCATTTTTGCTGCTAGTGCACTCCGCAGAAGGGCGTCTTCAGCCGTCTGTTGGGGTCTCTGTAGCGTCAGCGATACGTCGCCAACAGATCGGGTCATTTATGCGGTGGGGTGTCTTTGTTCGGTAGAGGGATTAATTTGCGAATCTCGTCCGACGAGAATTCTAAGCTGCGCAACCGCGCAAGAATTTCGGATGCCCATTCTTTACCGAGTTTGGCGCGAAACTCTTGAACGCGGGTGCCGGACGCGGTAACAAAAGTTCCGTGTCCTCGGTGGGTTTCAATGAGACCATCCCGTTCCAATTCTTGAAAGGCGCGCATGACAGTATTGGGGGTAATCTTGAGGGCTTGGGCCAGGACGCGGACCGACGGAATCTTTTCCCCTAACATAAGGTCGCCACGGGCAATGGCGCCGCTCAACTGCCGAACGATTTGCTCGTAGAGAGGCTGGCTTAAATCCAGGGAAAACCGGATTGACCCAACGCTGCGCTCTTCCACGCCCTCCCCTCCATTCCATGCGTGTCTTATGGCCCGAAAGGCCCACGACTATCTTGCCCTTCTTTATTCCCACCGCCAGGTGCGCGCCGCGACGGCACCGGTCACGACGATCCAGACGATAAGCCCAATGATGTCGGTGCGAAACGCGGCATCCCCCGTGGTTAACTGCCCGCTCATCAATCCTCGA
>JAJYTS010000067.1 GCA_021792935.1 Bacillota bacterium
AGAACGACATGCAGATTGTCCAGCAGATTCAGCAGTTGGCGGTGCAGGCCTCCAATGGCACCAACACCACACAGGATCAGCAGGACATCCAGAATCAGATTAACCAGTTGTTGACCCAGTTGGACAACAACTCCAACGCGATTAACTACAATGGCCAGACGTTGCTCAACGGCACTTTTGGCGCGACGGCTTCCCTTGCCGCGGCAGGGACGGCAGTTCTTAAAGTTGGGCTGGGACCTGACGCCGGCAACATGGTGGCTAGCACTGCCTACAGCGTATCTATCGTTTCGACCGCGACCGCGGGCACCGTATCTATCGCGATAACCTATGGCAGCGCGACAGTGGCCAGTGGTGAGTTCAACTTCGCTAGTGGCGCCACAACGGCTACGGCACAATTAGTGGCGGCAGGAAACAGTTCCGGCTCATGGGTGGTTAACTACAATCCTGTTAGCGTGTCGGGAACAGCAGAGGTTGATGCGGTTACCGTAAGTGTCGCCAGTCAGTCTCTATCATTCCAAGTTGGACCGCAGCAGGGTTCGCAGGATAGTATCAATGCATCACTGGGGTCGTTCAACTCAGTGTCGTTGGGGTTGAGTGATCTTAACGTGGTGGGGTCGCCAGGTACCTCGAACGGTATTGAAAACGCGCAAAGTGCCATTACTCTCGCTCAAAACGCGCTTTCGATGTTAACGAACGCGCAAGGTGCGGTGGGCGCGCAGTTGGATCAAATCAACTACACCTTATCGAACCTGCAAAGTGAGAGCACCAATCTGCAATCGAGTCAGGCAACGATTATGGATGCCAATATGGCGTCGGTCTCAAGCCAGTTTGCTCAATCGCAAATTTTGGAGCAGACCGGATTGCAGGCTTTGTCAACAGATCAGCAGATGCCGGGCATGGTTTTGAAGCTTCTCGGTTAAGCGTCGGCATTAAACGGCCATCGCAGCCCCGTCTGATGGCGGGGCTGCCATCTTGATAGAGGAAAGATGAGGTGAGCCTAATGGCAATCATGCCGAATGCTCCGTCGATGTCGTTGAATTACTCCAGTATTTACGGGAGTAATAATACGGCCGCGCAGATGCTTAACGATATACCGGAATCGTCGTACGTGGCGTTGGCGACTGAAGGGCTAAGCATGCAGCTAGCGCAGATAGAATCGCAAATATCCACGATCCAGTCGCAGCAAAGCGCATGGAATACCTTGCAGTCAGACGCTGCGGCCGCGCTTTCTGATATGCAGACGCTAAGTTTGAGCAGCACTTGGCAGGCCTTAACAGCCTCAAGTTCTAATGGCAATGTGACGGCGGCGGTTGATAGCAGCGCTAATGCTGGTGTCTATACCGTTGACGTGCTCAGTTTAGCCACTCAAGAAATCGATGGCACCGCCGCAACCACGGGACCCATTGGCAGCACGACCACGACCCTCGGACTCGCGGCGGCTACCATGAGCCTGACCCTGGGAGGCAACACCTATAGTTTCGCGGTGTCGGCGTCTACCACCTTGACGAGCTTGGCTAGCGCGATTAATAGTTTAGGCGCTTCAGTAACCGCGCAGGTCGAGATGAGTTCAACGGGTTACTATCTCTCCCTATTTGGAACGCAGACGGGGGTTTCTATCGCCTATGGCGGCAATCAGACTGATTGGGAGGCCGTGGGTCTGCTGTCCTCAACCGGAACCGTGAATGTGGTGCAAGCCGCCAGTACCGCTCAGTTGTCGCTGGGCAGCAATGTGTACACCAGTTCGACCAACACCTTCAGCAGTGTCATCCCGGGAATGACCATTCTCGCGGCCAACACAGGCCAGACGACTATCACCGTGAGTCCCGATACCCAATCGATGACAAAAGGCGTGCAGCAGCTCGTGACCGATTGGAATCAATGGGTCACGGATACTCAGACGTTGGCGTTTGGGACGTTGCCGAATAGCAACTTGTCATCCACGTCGGGGTTTCAGACCAACACGCAGCAGGTGATTGATTCCACCCAACCGATGATGAGCCTTGACCAGATTGAGGAGCAGATCGCTTCCTTTACCTCTAATGGGTTAGGAATTGCGGGGGTAGGACTGAGCGTCGGTCAAAACGATACCCCCACCCTATCGCTGAATACCGCCTCGTTGTCACAAGCACTCAGCACCAATCCAAGTTCGGTGCAAAGCTTCTTTACCGCCTTGGCTGGCGCGATTAAGCCGTGGTTGACCAGTTATTCCTCAGGAGCTCAAAGTATTACGGGAACGGCTCTCGGCAATCTTACACAGTCTCTCTCAGAAGAGCAGCAGCAGGCATCATTAGTGAGCACGGAAGTGACCAATGCCAAACAAAATGCCTTAACACAGTACACCGCTTTCTCTTCAGAGTTAAGCAAGCTTGCTCAAGAGGGCACGATGTTCAACTATTTGCAGAATCAGGCAACCGGCAGCAGTACGGGCGGCTAGCCGCCCCGATGATGAAAGGATGACGAAACATGGCTGCGGCCCTACCTTATGAAGTGTATCGCCAAACGGCGATCCAGACGGGAACGCCGGAAGAGCTGGCATTGAAGCTTTTTCAGGCGGTTGAAGTGGACGCGGCGGCGATGGCTCAAAGCCTGGAGTCAAATCAGTTAGATATGCTCTGTAATGCGGCTAATCATGCGGGGACCATTTTTGCCGCGCTGCGGGATAACTGGACCGCTCCGCCGCCCGCCACGGAAGTTTTCCGGCAAGCCATGAGCTGGTGCTGGCTATTGTGCCAGCGGGTTGCCGTCCAACATGAGCGCGAGGCTCTGGATAATTTGTTGTTAATTACCATATCGTACCGTGATCAGTTGGCTAGACGTTGCGGGGTGGCTCCATGAGCCGCCCCACACTAAGTTTGGCGATGATTGTCAAGGACGAAGAGGATTGGCTGGCTGGTGCCTTAGAGTCGGTGCAAGGCCTGGTCGATGAGATGGTGGTGGTTGACACAGGATCTACGGATGCGACGGTGGAGATTGCCGAGCGCCATGGGGCCACGGTGATTTTTCATCCCTGGCATGACGATTTTTCAGAGGCCCGCAATGTGGCATTAGACGCCGTGACGTCGGATTGGGTGCTAGTTCTCGACGCGGATGAGCGCCTGGTACGGGATGATTTCCCCACGGTGCGAACCCTGATTGAACAGCCGTTGTCGGATGCCTATAATTGCCGGATTATTTCGGTGGCCGAGCAAGCGGAAAATTTAACCGAAGCGCAAGTAACCCGCCTCTTCCGCAACGATCCCCGCATTCGCTGGCGGCACCGGGTTCATGAACAACTGATCCCAAGTTTATTTGAAAATCAGTTTACCTTGACCAAGGCGGATGTGCGCATCTTGCACCACGGTTATGTGGCCGCCATGATTGAGAGCCGGAATAAGGTGGATAGAAACCGGCTCATGGTAGAAAAAATGGTGGCCGAACAACCGAATGAACCGTATTGGCCGTTCCAAATGGCGCAAACCTGCATGCAGGCTAAGGAAGGTACGGAAGCGATAAAATGGGCGAAAAAGGCCATGAAGCTCGTGGCACCGCGGTCGGATATGGCACCGTTATGCTTAGTCGTACTAGGACGGGCCTACTGGGCGGCTGGCGACTTGCGCCGGGCGAGCCAAATATTTGACAATGGGACGCGCGACTATCCCGATTACACAGATTTGTACTATTTTAGCGGTCAGGTTGCCCTTGCCGCCGGGCACTACGCGACCGCCACGAAAGATTTTCTAAAGGCCATAAGCCTGGGAACCCCTACTCGTTACTTACAAACGGACACGGGCGTGGGAACATTCAAACCCTGGTGGCAGCTTTATTTGGTGGCGATGGCGCAGGCGGACTACAGTCGGGCGCATGCCTATCTCATCCTGTTGCTGGCCCGTCAGCCACTTTTCCGCAAGGCGTGGACCGCTTTGGCTACTTTAACGATTGACTTTCGACCTGAGGATGTGCTTCAGACGCTCGAGCAGCACTTATCGCGCGCCACTATTATTGAGACACTTTCGCAATGGTCCGATTTAAGTCCGGCCGAGACTCGCATGTTTGAGGCGGCCCGGAAAGCAGGTGATGCGCCTTATGGGAAGGCTAGTGACGCAGCGTCGGTCGGCGCCTGACTATGATTTTCAGCGGCCCAATCAGTTATCTCCCGAAGCCTTGGAAACAGCGCGCACCTTTTCCCAACGGTGGGCGCACCGTTTCGCGTCTGAGTCCAACACCAAGCTTAACAACTTGACGACGGTGGTCGAGGTGGTTTTAGACACCCTGAGCAGCAAACTTTATGGCGATTGGGTGCTGGAGTGCCCACGGCCGGCCGTGCTCAACGTGCTGGAAGGTCCGGCTCCCTGCTTGGTGATGGTGGACGCCTCCTTAGCGCCCTTGCTCCTCGATCATCATCTGAGTGGAGACGGCAGGTGGATTCGCGAGCCGCGGGAACTATCCACCATTGAAACAGCGATTTGGAAGCAATATTTTTCGAATTGGCTGGACCCTTTTAATTATCTTTGGCCTAGAGAATTAAACGCGCGCTGGGCCCTCAAATCCATAGATTTTCAACCAGCTTTCTTAAATGTGCTGCAAGAAATTGACTGGGCGCTAGTGGCTGACTATACGATGACAGTAGACGGCTATGAAGGTCGGGTCACTTGGCTATGGGAGCTTACCACGTTTTCGCAAGTGCTGATTCAGGCGGCTGGTCGGTTAGGGCCGCAGGTCCAGGCGATGGGGCCCAACGGCAGTGCTATTCGCCAGCAGTTGCCCGATGTGGCTATTCCGGCAGAGGTGACCTTAGGCGATCTGAAATGGTCCTTGGGGCTGCTTGACACCTTAAAACCGGGCACTATTATTTCTTTTAACGCAACGGTGGATAGCGAACTGCCCTTAATAGTCGCCGATCGTGTTTTGGGTTACGGGGCATTGGGGCAGGTGCGGGGCCGCTATGCTCTGCAGTTGCGCAACATTATGGAACATGAGAGCGACGCCGGTCTTGCCCGTCCGCCCCTTAAACCGGTCCGTTCGGCGCCCGCTCAAAACTCGGGAGGATTATCTGTCGATGTCTAACACGTCATCTGGCGAATCGGAAAAAATTGAGGCGGCACGTCCCACTCTACCAGCAATGGAGGTTATGTCGGCCCTGGAGGCGCCTACCGAGGATAGGGTGGATAAGGTGCCTCTCACTCTGACAGCGATTGTGGCGACTACTCAGTTGACTCTGGCCGATGTCACCCGGGCGCAGCCAGGCCACACCATTGAATTTGATCAAAGTGTGGATGACCCCGCTATTCTCACGATTAATGGCCGTCCGGTAGCGGAGGCTGAAGTCATGACGGTGGGAGATTTCTGGTCGGTTCGGATTATTCGCCTATTGGGAGAGGGATAATGCGAACTTCTTCCATTGCGCGGTGGCACCCAGGGGGCTGGCTGGCGGAACCTTCGCCCTTTGTCGAAAAGGCTCCGGGCATTCCAGCAGCAGCAATGGCGCTTCGCGGAGAGTCGCCGCAATGGCGTGTCTATGAGATAGCGGAGCGTGCCCTGCTGGACCAGCCCACCCCTAGCACTTTGGGTCAGTATGCGGCGGCCGTGCGGGCGATTTTACAGGTGGCGGTGGCCCGGTTGACTACCCGCCGCCATCAAGGGCGCTCAGTCGGCGGGCCGCTTCGCCAGTGGGTGTGGGTTCAGGAGGCGGAGGACCAACTCAAGAGCTTGGCCGATGGGTTGCGGGGGTTGGACGCCACCGGAATGTTGCGTGCCACCGGTCAATTGCGTGGTCTCTTGTTGAATTTGTGGTGTTAAAGGAGGCAGCCGTGACGTTATCAGAGTTGCTGGCGGTGATAGATGAGGCCCGTATCGCCACCGAAGATCAGTTGCGGGCCGTTAGCCGTCATGACGCGATCGCCGTGGCAAGCACCACCGCCACCATTCAGGCGTTATTAGGACCTCTGACTCAAGCTCAGGATGTGGTGGATGAGTGGCTGCCGGAGGAACGACAGCAGGTGGTCACGGCTCTTGCGGTTTGGAGGCCGCGGTTCGCGATGCTATGCCAACGGCTTAGGGAAGAAGCGTCTTGGTACCAGGCCCTCAACTTGCCGGCTCACACCGTTGTGGATACCTGGTAGAAAGGAGGGGTGGTATGGATCCGATTCTTAATATTGCCGCCAATGCCCTGGCTACAGCCGATGCGGAGATGGCGGTGGAAGCACAAAATACGGCGAATGCCAATACGGTCGGATATGAGTCCGAATCGGTAACCGTTGACCCTTTGGCGTATCAGAATACCTTAGAAGGGTCAGTCGCCACCCAGGTGGTGCAGTCCACCGACCCCATCGATGCCCATGCATTGTTGGACGCGACCAGTACTTCCCAGTATTGGGCCACCCAAGCCACTGGTAGTCAAAGTTTGCAATCGGCCTTCGCGGAACCGCAAACCGGTGGAATTCAAGAAACTCTTAATGCATTGCAAAATGCCTGGACGGCGTATCAGTCCGCGCCTACCTCGAGTTCTGACGCGACAGAAATTGTTTCGCAGGCCCAGAATACGGCACAGGTGTTTAATAGTCTCAACAACATGCTGACTGACAATCTTGCGGGGGTGACGGCTGACATTAAACAGCAAGCAGCCCTGGTTCCCTCGTTATTGGCTCAAATCGCGACACTTAACAACACCATTAACGCCTCTCAGCCAGGAACGTCTCAAGCGGCCAACGCTATTGACCAACTGAACCAGACCTTGCAGCAGTTGGCGTCGGTGGCTGCCATACAGGTGATTCCCGAGGCCAACGGATCGGTGATTGTTAATAGTCAGAACGCGACGCTGGTTACCGGGACCCAAATTCCTTTGGCGCCTGGTTGGCAGGTGGGAGATAATCCGCCCGCCGGTTTAATTTCGATCGTGCCCGCACCGGCCGCTCCGCCAGCATCCGCCCCGACATTAATGTTGAACGGCAGTATTCCCTGGTCGCCGTCGTCGGGAAGTTTGGGTGGACTATTGGCGACCGCACTGACCGTCTCGGGATGGCAGGTCGGTCTGACTAGCGTCGCGGCCCAACTTACGGCAATACCCGCTTGGTCGGGACCCCCGCCGGTGACACTTTTCACCATTGCGGCGGGTCAACTCAGCGTGAGTCCCCAGGTATTGGCTTCAGTCACCCAATTGCAATCGACGCAAGCCGGGGCGGCTCAAACGGCCATAAACGGGGCGGTAAGCAGCTGGTCGGCGCTGGTGGGGCAGGTGGGGGCGGCGGGTCAGCTCGCCACCGAACAATCAACGACCTCCCAGGAGAATGTTACCGCGATCACGCAAAACTTTGAGAGTCAGACCAGCGTGGACACCAATCAGGCCGCGCAGAACCTGATACAGGATCAGCAGGCTTATAGCGCGGCTGCTCAAATTATGAATATCGCCCAACAGACGGTCAATGCGCTATTGGCCGCCGTGCAGTAAGAGGAGGGTTTGATATGCGGGTCACTCCCATGATGATGGAACAGCAAATGATGACGCAAACGCAGAATGCCGCCAACGTGCTGGATACTGCTCAGGAAGAGGAAGCCACCGGACTTCCTTTCCAAAATCCGGCGCAAAATCCTGATAGCGCGGTCACCACTATTAACTTGGAGGCGCAGATTCAGCAGGTCTCCACTTATCAAACCAATCAAACTAATGCGGAAAATCAGCTCAATGCCAGCGCGGACGCATTAAACACGATGATTAGTGCGCTGAACCAGGCGCAATCGCTCGCGGTCGAGGCTAGCAACGCGACCTTAACTCCTACGAACGAAGGGGATATCGGCAGGCAGGTCACCGCGCTGCAAAATACGTTGATGTCGGCAATGAACGCGCAATATAACGGGGTTTCGCTATTTGCTGCCAACCCCGCCAATTTGACCGGATTGGTGGCGAGTGGCGCCAGCATTGTGAATTTGCCGACCACCGCCACCCTTGCTTATTCCAATCCTGTTAGTGTGGGGCCGGCGGCTGCGGTCGCTATTAATATCAATGGCTTTGAAATGGGGGGAGCTACCAGCGCCTTTCAAACCACACTAACGGCGATGAATGATCTGTCCACGGCTTTGTCTACGGGAGCTCCGATGACCAGTGTAGCCTTTGCCAATCTTCAGTCCGTATTAAGCGCGCTGCAGAACGCGGAAACGGGCTTGACCAACGAGCAAGGAATTGTCGGAGGGCGCCTTGACGAAATCAATACGCAAAAGGCCCAAGCCGGCACCTGGTCGACCACCCTGCAAACGACGTTAGGGACAGTCGACGAGGTAAATTTGCCCAATGTCACCACGCAGTTCGCGACCGCCAGCCAAATAATGCAGGCGGCGTTGCAAAGCGCATCGCAAGTGTTAAATTTGAATATCTGGGATATGATTCGGGCCTAAAAGGGGGGATCATGCATGTCGTCGATAACCATCGATACGAAGTTTCACGGCACTTGCGCTATTCAAGAGGAACAGTTGCTGCATTTTCGCTATCCGATGATAGGGTTCGAGCGTTTACGGCAATTTGTGCTCATGCCATTTGATGGGGAACGGAAGATTTTTGTGCTGCAATCCGTCGATGAAGCGTCTGTCGCTTTCTTTCTGGCCGATCCGGAGCAAGCCTTTCCCACCTACGCCATCCCCGATGGGGCTGTTCCGAAAACTTTTCCGGGGACGGCCGAAACCCGGACGCTGGCCGTAGTGCTGGTTCCTACCAAGACAGGCTGGACGGCCAATCTGCGGGCACCCATTTTGATCGATCGGGCCACACGGATTGGGGGGCAGATCCCATTGCGGGACCCCTTAAATTTCCGCGAGCCCTGGCCGGACGAAGTACCGCAAATAGCTGCGAGGGCCTAAACGCCGGGTTATGGACATGGAATCCTCTTAAAGAAAGGCAGGAAAATCTGATGGGCCAGCTGGTCATTTCACGGAAGGTTCATGAAGGCGTCACCCTCTATGTGGGAGACGGTCAACTCCCCATTCATGTCACGGTTAGTCAAATCGCCCCGTCACAGATTCGACTGGCCATTGAGGCGCCGGAAGACGTCATGATTATGCGGGATGAGTTGGTGGCCGAGGTACGGGCGGCTAATCGTGAGGCCGCCGACGGAGTAATGCCGCCCTTTAAGCGCCGGCAAACGCGATGAATACGGCGGTGACCCTATTGCTCTCGGCGCCCACGCCTACTATTGGCGGGTCAGGTCAAGCCCCCTCTGCGGCCACACCTGTATCGATTCCCGTCAGCAGCCCCGACGTGGGTGCTAATGGGGTTCCCAATCCTACGTTATGGGCGCAGGTCGCTACCGCCAATGGTATTCCCCCAGCCCTGCTGCAAGCCCTGACCACGGTGGAAAGCGGCAACAATCCGGATGCGGTGAGTAGTGCCGGGGCAATTGGACTTACGCAGTTAATGCCCGAGACGGCGGCGACTCTCGGGGTGGATGCGAACAACCCGACGCAAAACTTAGAAGGAGGCGCCGCTTATTTGGCGCAGCAACTCCAAACATTTCACGGAAATATTGAGCTGGCGTTGGCGGCCTATAATGCGGGCCCGGCTGCGGTCGAGGCCTACGGAGGCGTTCCACCCTATTCCCAAACGGTCCAATATGTACAAGATGTGATGGCCCTATACCAGCAATACAGTCAAGGATAGGCGAAAATCGGGCCCTGCCGCGCGGCCAAGACACAAGGAGGTTCCCCGGATGAAGATTGACCTAACCACGCTGGGCGGCATTATCTTTGGCATAACCATGGTAGTGCTGGGCTTTATTCTCGAGGGCGGCAGCGCTGGCGCTCTCTTAGAGGTCACCGCGGCGATGATTGTTTTTGGTGGGACTTTGGGCGCGGTGGCGGTGTCGTTTTCCGCCAATGAAATCCGTCGCGGCCCCCACTATATCAAAATGGCTTTTACGAAATCCCCCTTTGATCCGCTGGCGCTTATCGATGAAATTATTGAGCTCAACGATATTAAGCGCCGCAATAGCGGGTCGGCTCTGGCACTGGAAAGCTCGGTGGCAAAGATTCAGGATCCGTTTTTGAAAAAGGGCGTGCAAATGCTTGTTGACAATACCACTCAGGATGATTTAAGGACTAAACTTGAGCGGGAACTGTTCACGGAAAACGAGGACCGCGAAGTTGGGGCGTCAATGTTTGAAGTGGCGGGTGGTTTTGCACCAACCATGGGCATTATCGGCACAGTGATGGGGCTCGTCAATGTTCTCGGCTCCATTTCGGAGGGAGCGGACGCTCTGGCGGGAGCTATTGGCTCCGCCTTTATCGCGACCCTATATGGGGTCTTGTCGGCCAACATTCTCTGGCTGCCCATATCGCAGAAGTTGCGCATTCAGGCCGACCATAACCGCTTATTGCACGAGATTGCCATGGAGGGTTTGATATTGATGAACGAGGCTAAAAGCAGTATTGTCCTTCGCGATACTCTAAGTGGATTCGTTCACCAAGCGCCTGCTTCCGACCCCGGCCCCCTGCGCCGAGAGGCCCGCTAATGCCCACACTACCACCAAGGAAGCGGACTACCGGCGGCGAAGCGGGGCAGCTGCGGTGGGTCTTGACCTACGCGGACACCTTAACTTTGCTGTTTACGTTGTTTGTGGTGTTATGGGCCTTAAAGGTACAAAACAACAGCATTTATCAGTCCACCAGCGTGCTGAGCCAAAGCCTCAACGGAATGACTGTCTTAGGGAAGTCCCCCGGCCCCTCCGTAGTTATGGGTCAATCGGGAGGACTCGCCTCAGTTCAGAAGTTTACCGAGGCCACCAAAATAAAGAATCCTCAGCTCAATCATTTGTATAAGGAATTGG
>JAJYTS010000068.1 GCA_021792935.1 Bacillota bacterium
CTATAACTGGGTGTTGTCCGAGTGGCAACGGCAGTATGACGCGTGGAAAGCCGATTCCGCCGCGAACAAGCCATCCGACGCCGCCCTGCGGCGTCAACTCAATGCCATTAAGCGACACGCGTTTCCCTGGATGTTGGAGGTCACCAAGAACGCGCCGCAGATGGCCATCATGCATTTGGGCCAAGCGTTTAAGAATTTCTTTGCTGGTATCGCGGAGTATCCCACGTTTAAGAAAAAGGCCCGACACGACCGCTTTACGCTAACCAACGACCAATTCACGGTCAAAGGGCAAAAAGTGCATATTCCGAAGTTGGGCTGGGTTCGGATGCATGAACCCCTACGCTTTGTCGGGAAAGTGCTGGACGGCACGATCTCCAGGACCGCCGACCGCTGGTTTTTGAGTGTCACCATTGAAATTCCCGATCCGCCCTGTCTCCGCCGTGAAAACCAAGCGGTGGTTGGCGTGGACTTGGGGGTTGCGGCGTTGGCGACGCTTTCGACCGGCGAAAAAATCGTGGGACCCAAAGCCTATGCGGCGGCCTTGAAACAGCTCCGTCGACTGTCGCAACACTTTAGTCGTCAGATGGAAGCCGCCAAAGTCCGCGCCGGGCTGAAGCCCGGCCAGCCTTGGAGGCTTCCAACCCGTTCCGGCGTAAGCTGGACTGCTCGGTGACAGGCTTGGGAAGCGCCCTCCCGTAGATGACCACCGGAAATCCCCCTAGGGGGACGACCGGCCAACAGCCCTAAGAAGCGGTGACGCGAGGAACCAGGAAGGTGGCGACAGGATGATTATGTGCATAGCGATGATCAGACTTAGATAAGTCCATCAGAACGGAGTATAGTTTGGTTGGAGGGAGAGTACTGTGCCCAAGCGCGTCATGGTAGAGATGGCAGCGGTCGCCTTGGCGGTGGGGTTTCTCATCGCTCAGCAGATTCGCACCGTCAACTGGCTTAATCGCACCGCGCAAATTCAAGAAGGGAAAATATTAAGCCAATTGGTGGCCGCGGCCGACCGTGGCAATGCCGCCCAGGAAGCACAGCTGGCCGCGATTCAGTCGCGCCTGTCGAATGTGGCGGGGGCTCCTGATGTAAGTCATATAGCCCAGCAGGTGCGGCAAGTATCGCCCTTGGCGGATTTAACGCCGGTTGCGGGTTCGGGAATCGTCGTAGTCATGCACGACGGTCAAGGCAATCTCTTTCCCGGAGAACCGCAATCTCTGCAATTGGTGCATGACCAATACATTCTTCGCGTTATCGCTCTAATTTCCGCGGTCGGAGCCCGCGCGATTTCCATCAATGGGCAGCGCTATACAGGGATTACGGCCATTTATTGTTCCGGTCCTACCATCCGCATTAACGGTGTTCCTTATGCCTCCCCATTTGTCATCCGGGCTGTGGGCCCGGTCGGTGCCATGCTTCACTCTTTGAACGCCGACCCGGATATTCAGGGTTGGTCGCAATTAGTCTTCATACACTATCACACGGCCAGCCGGGTGGAAATTGCTCCATACCAGGGGCTGCTTAACCTTTCATTGGCCAAACCTGTTAAGATAAGGGGGTAAAAGTAGAAAGGGGAATCCCTCTTTGTGGATTGTTCTCGTTGGGTTGGCCATGGGAGTTTTGATTGGCCTTTCCTTCCCCAACGTGTTGCCGGCCTCATTTGCCAACTATTTGTCCATCGCCTTGCTGGCAGCCCTTGACTCGGCATTTGGAGGCATTCGCGCCAGCCTTGAAGGAAAGTTTGTCCCCATGACGTTTGTAAGCGGACTGGTGTCCAATTCGGTGTTGGCCGCCTTATTAACGTACGTCGGCAACAAGATGGGCGTGCCGTTGTTTGATGCGGCGCTATTCGCGTTTGGTTTCCGCATCTTTCAAAACTTGGGAGCAATCCGTCATCATCTCATCGACCGTTGGCATCGCTCGCGGGTAAAATTGAATCAAGAGCCACTCTAATGCAGGAAAAACGCATTTCAAAGAGAAGTTCATGCAATAGCTAATTCCTTGTCTAGGAGGTGTCCTATGGCCAAACGCCCGCTAATTCTTGCGGTTGACGTGGGCACCACCAAGGTCTCGGCGCTGGTGAGCGAAGTGCACCCGGAGGGAGAACTGACGGTGCTGGGAATCGCGGCCACCCCCGTAGCCGGAATGCGCCGTGGGTTGGTTTTTGAAGTAGAGCGGGTGGCGCTGGCTATTCGCGATGCCGTGAATCGCGCTAACAGCATGGCCGGCACCGATTTGACGCAGGCGGTAGTGGCTGTTAACGGAGATCACTTGGCTGTTATTGAGGGACAGGCCCGGGTTCAAATTAAGGCGGGTGCTGTGCGGGCGGAAGATGTTGACAGTGCCACTCGCAAGGCGGCGCAAATATCCCAACCCTCGGGTCGCGAGACAGTGCAGGTGATTCGTCGCGGTTTGGCGGTGGACGGATTTCGCGGGGTGGTGGATCCGGTGGGAATGGTGGCCCATGAGATGGAAGCGCAGGTCTTCGTCGTCACGGGCACCAACACTGTCATTCGCAATCTTCGTCGGGTGTCCGCCATGGCCGGGCTTAATCCAACGTTATTGGTGGCGGCTCCCAAAGCCTCGGGCGATGCCGTGCTGGCGGATGATGAAAAGCAAATTGGTGTGGTTCACTTAGATGTGGGCGGAGGTACGACCGGTGTCACCGTGTATCGGTCTGGACATCTGCAGTATATGGGCGTGGTTCCGTTAGGCGGTGAATCCATCACGTCGGATCTTAGCGTGGGGTTGGGAGTGGTCGGTACCCAGGCGGAACGGCTCAAACTGGAGTACGCGGCCGTGGGATCGGAGCGCGATGGCACCTTGGAAGTGCGCGCTGTCAGCGGCCAATCGGTGAAGCTGATACCTGTGCGGGAGTTGCAGGATATTGT
This sequence comes from Bacillota bacterium, assembly GCA_021792935.1. GTDB lineage: Bacteria > Bacillota > Sulfobacillia > Sulfobacillales > Sulfobacillaceae > Sulfobacillus_B. Next base: position 2,892 of record JAJYTS010000068.1, read on the forward strand.
GGTAGCCCGGGTTGATGAGTGGACCCGGCTGGTCGAGGATCATCTAAGCCGGGTGGACTGGCCCAAAGGCCCCGGGGCGGGCGTGGTGATGACGGGCGGAGGTTCTCTCTTAAACGGGTTGCAGTCCCATATTGAGGGGCGATGGAACTGGCCTGTGCGATTAGGGGTTCCCATTGGAATGGGAGGATTGTCCGACTTATCTCGTAGTCCTGGTTATTCCGTTGTGGTGGGGTTGGCGCGCAATGCGCGGTTTTACGGCGTGAAGGCGGACAAAGAGTCGGTGTGGCGGCGTATCGCCCAGTTATGGTTATCTTTATGGAATTAGCGGGATAATTGGCGACCCGGGAACAGGGAGGAAGCAGCATGTTAGATTTCGATCAGGCCGCGGAAAATTTTGCGGTGATTAAAGTGGTGGGTGTGGGAGGCGGCGGCACCAACGCCGTGAATCGGATGATAGACGCGGGACTAAAGGGTGTTGAGTTTATTGCCCTCAACACGGATGCCCAAGCGTTATCGTTGTCGATGGCGCCCACCCGCTTGCAGGTGGGCGGCAAATTAACGAAGGGGTTGGGAGCGGGCGCCAATCCTGAGATTGGTCAAAAGGCCGCTGAGGAAAGCCGTGAGCAAATCGCCGACGCCTTAAAGGGTGCCGATATGGTGTTTATTACGGCAGGAATGGGCGGTGGCACGGGAACGGGTGCCGCGCCAGTGGTGGCGGAAGTGGCCAAAGAGGTGGGAGCGCTGGCGGTGGGGGTGGTGACCAAGCCCTTTACTTTTGAAGGACGTCGACGGCAAAACTACGCGGAAAAAGGCACCAGCAATCTCAAAGCCAAAGTGGATACGTTGATCACCATCCCTAATGACCGCTTGTTGCAAGTGGTGGAGAAAAAAACCTCCATTGTCGAAGCGTTTCGCATTGCTGATGACGTGCTGCGTCAAGGCGTGCAGGGTATTTCCGATCTTATCGCGGTTCCAGGTTTGATTAATTTAGACTTTGCTGACGTGAAAACTATCATGTCGGACATGGGTTCGGCACTCATGGGAGTGGGAATCAGCCAAGGAGAGAACCGTGCCGCCGCGGCAGCTAAAGCCGCTATTTCCAGCCCGCTTTTGGAAACCAGCATTGATGGCGCCCGCGGCGTTCTCCTTAACATAACAGGCGGTACCGATTTGTCCCTCTTTGAAGTGAACGAAGCGGCGGAAATTGTTATTCAAGCCGCCGACCCGGAGGCCAACATCATTTTTGGGGCCGTTATCGACGATGGGCTTCGCGATGAAGTGCGGGTGACGGTTATTGCCACGGGATTTACCGGGGAGCGGCATCGCAAGATAGATTCTGAAGCGCCTCATGAAGAGGTGGAAATCAAGCCCTTCTCCACGGATGATTTGGACATTCCCGCCTTTCTCCGGCGTCGCAATTGATTGCACCCATGATATAGCAAACCCGCTCCCGGCCAGAGCGGGTTTTTTGTCGGCAAGTTTCTCTGAGCGCCCCCCGTTGATTGACAGAGTTTTCCGCTCTCTCCTTCCTACAATAGCCCTGACACGAGACATACCATGCCGCATGACCCCATAACGTAGTGTAACGGGTGTTGCCCTCGGCTGGAGAGGAGGCGACTTTCATGATTAGCGCCGTCGATACTCTTGGATACAGCCTGGAAATGGACTGGACCTTAATTTGGGCCACCGCCAAGCTGCTGGGCCGCCCCACAAGCTGGTTCCGCATTACCCTGGGGGCGGGAATCGCTGTTCTACCCACCCTATGGGTATTGCTGCAGCAAAGCCTTTATGCCGTTCCCTGGGAATTAGGACTAGTGTGGCCAGTCTTGGTGATGATCATCGCATTTCCTGGAGTGAGCCGCCAACTTTGGCTCAAAAGCTGCATGTTATTTGTGGCCATTTCATTTTTAGCCGGGGGATTGTTGTCCGCCGGATTGACGTGGTTTCACACATGGGATCCGGCGTTTCCCCGGTTTGATTGGGTGCTGATGGTTCCTTTGTTGTTAGCGGTGTTGGCCTACGGCGTTCCTAAATACCGTGTGCGGCAGTTGGTGGGCCGTGAGTCTTTTGGAGAAGTGAGACTGGAGCTGAATGGGAAAACTCTGACGGTTCCCGTATTGTGGGATTCCGGCAATCAACTGAGTGACCCCATCTCGCACCGGCCCGTGGTCATTATCGAGATGGCCAGCGCTTTCCCCTGGCTTCCGGACTCATTGTTTTCTTGGGCGGTTGCCGTGCAGCGGAGTGGCACGGGGGTGGTTCCCCCCGAATGGCAAGGCCGGGCAGGATTGGTTCCCTTTCGCACGTTGACGGGTGAGGGCTGGCTGCCGGTGGTGGCTCTCGATCAGGGGATGGGAAACTTCGCGGATGTGTGGTACTCCATGGTGCCGGTGATGGTGGGCCTTTCCAAGGAGAAGATTTCATCGGACGGCAGTTATGTCGCATTGGCGACCCCCAAAAGTTTGATTCGTTTTCCGAATGAAAGGGTGGGAGCATGATCGAGACACGAGTTATGGGTAGAGAGGGGCCGCCTGTCTGGTGGCGGCGGTTGGAGCAATCGCTGAAAGAGATCTTGGGCTGGGTCGACCTTTCTGATGTTCATTACGTGGGGTCGAGTGAGGCGCTGCCACCTCCATTGACGGGTGATGAGGAAGCAAATTTGCTGGTCCATTTGTCAGCGGGTGAGATGGCGGCCCGGTCCATATTGATTGAGCGCAATCTGCGCTTAGTGGTTTATATCGCGCGGAAATTCGAGAACACCGGAGTGGGCATCGAGGACTTGGTGTCTATTGGCACCATTGGCCTGATAAAAGCGGTGAACACGTTCAATGTAGAGAAGAAAATTAAGCTGGCCACTTATGCCTCCAAGTGCATCGAGAACGAAATTTTAATGTATTTGCGCCGAAACTCCAAAGTCCGGTCCGAGGTGTCCTTTGATGAACCGTTAAATGTGGATTGGGACGGCAACGAACTATTACTGTCCGATGTGATGGGGACGGAAACTGATTTGATTTCCCGCCCATTGGAGGAGGAAGTTGATCGCGTGCTGCTGCGCCGTGCTTTGGCAAAACTATCCATGCGGGAAAAACGCATCATGGAATTGCGTTTTGGTCTCATGGATGGGTTGGAGCGTACCCAAAAAGAGGTGGCGGATTCTCTGGGAATAAGCCAATCATATATATCGCGTTTAGAAAAACGTATCATCAAACGCTTGCGCCGTGAATTTCACCGAATGGAGTAATGAGGCGTTGCCGCTTTCCCCCAATGAAAGCGGCAGTTTTGATGCGTCAGGCATGGGGGTATCAAAGTCCCGGATGCCTTCCGGGATACCCGCACCCCTATGCCGCCGATCATCATTACGTATTATTGGGTACTGTCCGTGAGTTTCCCGGGCGCATCCGTCCGTGGCAATGAAAGGGGGGGATCACGCAATAGTGCTGTTCGCGGACCGTGTGCTAATCGGAGGCATCTTCCCTGGCCTAGCAGCCGTATCTTCCGCGCGTTTCCAAGCGCTAACAAAAGGCGGACTTATAACGCTAGAATTGGGCAAAATGGCGGCTAATCCGGGGCGCCCAGTCTTAGGCGCATGCCGGCATGCCGGTCTCATCTAGAAAGACGCAACACTTGAATAATCATCGCCATCAGAATGGCCGCCACTAGCGCTCGTTTCCACCAAAGACTCTTGACGCTACGCATAGCTGGTATATGAGGCCACTTTAGTTCCCGGTTGGCAGGGGATAAGGTCATGTACGCCAATCGTGGGACGCCGCGCTTTCGGTCGTCCCACACCCCGACCCAAAGATAAAGCGATATGCCGCCAACAAGGAAAACCATGAATAGGCCAAACATATTCCAGGTATTTTAAGTGGACGCTAGGATTGTGGCAACGGCGATTGCCAGCACCATGTGAATAATCCATGCGGTCATCACCGTCAAAAGGTGACGATGAGTGGCGAACCATATCAGAGAAAACTCCAGGGCGAACACCATGGCGATGGTTCCCACAAAAATCATGGCGCACCCTTCCTTTTGTCACACACGTGACCAGACTTTCTATAGGCCGTATTCCTGCGCATAGCTTGTACTCGAGGTAGCAATGGTGGCCCTAAGGTCCGATTACTTTTTCCTGGGCCGCTTCTCGGTGGAGTCTGTGATTCCCCAAGCGGTAGGGTTGACTGCGCTATACATCGCAACCAAGCCCCAGATCAAGCCGAAACTCATAATTGCCATGAGTATCGTGTCTAGAAGGCCACACGTGATCCATGCCCCTGGTTGATCCCCTTGATAGTAAAGATCGCGTCCATCACTAGACCGTGCTCGTCGAGCCGATAGTGGTCATATGGCTAAACGTCATAACTAAGTTCTGTCACCGCAATCACAGCTCCTACAATGGAAATTTGTACTACCCACCATATTCCTGCGATTAATAATGCAAGGCATTAGACATCTAGCCCCACATTTATCCAGGTGTACCCGTGGCGTAAAGATTTAAGTTCTGCGGATTGACCTATGCGACGTTTGTCGCGCTTGGGTCCACCCGTGTCCGATCCGCGACTACGGGGAGGTCACTGGAGTTTAGTCCCTACATAGGAGAACGATGAACCGCGTACCGGAATGTACGAGGTTAAACTGTTTCGTGCACAGATTATCCCACAAGTTGTTGTTTGACCCGTCTTGCATCATCGTAACGAAGTCTTCGGTCCTGGCGCATCTCAAGACAAGCCGTGCCGTATAGTCATGCCACCGAGTGGTGATACTGGCAATGTAGCCTCATTTTTCATATGGAGGCTGGTGCGGGAGGTCGGAGTCGGCATGCCCATGAACAAGGTTGAAATACCTGGTGTTAACACGGCTAAGCTTCCGGTACTGACCAACGTGGAAATGAGAAAGTTGTTCCGGGAAATGCAGGAGGGCGATGCTGGGGCGCGGGACCGCCTCATTAACGGCAATTTACGGCTGGTGTTGAGCGTGATTCAGCGTTTTCAGAACCGGGGCGAGCATTCGGACGATCTTTTTCAGGTGGGTTGCATTGGACTTATGAAAGCTATCGACAATTTTGACTTGGAACAAAACGTCAAGTTCTCGACCTACGCTGTCCCCATGATTATTGGGGAGATTCGGCGTTATTTGCGTGACAACAACGCTATCCGAGTGAGCCGCTCCCTGCGTGATGTGGCGTATAAGGCATTGCAGGTCCGTGACTATCTCGTGCATCGCTTCGCCAAGGAGCCCAGCATTAGCGAAATTGCCGAGGAGCTTGCCGTGCCCCGGGAAGAGGTGCTCTATGCCCTTGATGCCATTCAAGAGCCTGTCTCCTTATTCGAGCCCCTTTATCACGATAGTGGGGACCCGATTTTTGTTATGGATCAAATCTCCGATGAGAAAAATCAGGATAAAACCTGGCTGGAAGGCATCGCTATTCGCGAGGCCATGCGCCATTTGAGCGACCGCGAAAAGATGATCTTAAACATGCGTTTTTTTGACGGCAAGACCCAGATGGAAGTGGCCGATGAAATTGGTATTAGTCAGGCGCAGGTATCGCGCTTGGAAAAGGCGGCGTTGCTTCACATGAGGAAGTATATGTAATGAAAGTTCAGCATTGGTTGGCGGGATTAGCGGCGATGGCGGCATTATTGGGGGCAAGCCCCTCCGCGCCTGTCCATGTCGCTCCCCTGGTCATCCCCCCGGTCATTCGTTTTCGTGTAATCGCCAACTCCGACAATCCCCTGGATCAGGCTGTTAAACTCGAAGTGCGGGATCGGGTGTTGCAGACCCTGGACCCCTATCTGAACGGCGTGAAAAGCCGCGCCGCCGCCCAGACGAGTATCTTGAAGCTTGAAGGCCGGATTAAGCGGGAGGCAAATCAGGTGCTTCGCCTTGATCATGCCCGTTATCGCGCTCAAGTGGCCTTCACTCGCACCCTTTTTCCCACAAAAGCTTATGGGACATGGGTTCTTCCGGCTGGACGCTATGAGGCGTTGCTAATTACTCTGGGAAAAGGGCAGGGCCACAACTGGTGGTGCGTGCTGTACCCATCGTTATGTTTTGTGGATATGGGAAACGCGCTGGCGGTTCCGACATCTTCAACCTTGGCCCCGGCAGGCTTGAAGAAAGATCGTCATTTGAGCGGTCGGCTGCAGGTGTCTTGGCAGGCTCCGCGCTTTATCACGACTCTGCTGGCCTTGTTGCGCCACTAGGCTTAAAGTTGGAGCCTGTTCCCACATCCAATGCAAAGCTGCTGCTCGTAACCGACCCGGAGTCTTATCTTTTAGGGTAGAGTTCTAAGCGGAACCGATATCAGGACATTTTGTATCGATCCATCCCATGGGGGGCGGACAATTCGTCCCTCTCACAGGCCTTATATGCGATTCCTGTTCTTCGGGTCGAGAATTTGTCGCAAGCTTCCCCTTCAGCTTCCGCCTCGCGTCCGGCCTGAATTCACTAAGGATTGCTTTTCTCCGATTCGTGAGGCCACTTTAAATGGTCCACCCCACACATCACAAAATCCGGATTTTTGTATCGCTGGCGGCACATACCGGTTTTTGTGTTTCTTGGTACAATATGGTCGGGTGGTGCCAATATGTATTGCCATTATCATTTCGTGGCAAAGGTTGGTTGCGACAGTGGGATTTTCGCATAGTGTTGAAATGGATCCGAATAATATCCTCCGTGTGGAGTGGAGTAAATAATGCAAGTTCTAAAAAGAGGCGCTCTTTGGGGTGCCGTGATAGGAATTGTGGTTGGGATTTTAGGGATCGACATCAAGGTGCCTTATAGCTATCAATGGCAATGGCTTCATCCTGCCGGGTTTTATACGCTCTCTATCGTGCTGTTAGGCAGTTTTGGAACGGTAGTGGGATGGTTGGCGGAGCAGATTATTCGGCGATCTCCCCATAAGACGTTTTTATGGATTACGGCCGTTCTTTCATTGGCGCTGGCAATTGGCACAATTTCGCTATATCGAAGCCAAATCCTGATTAGGCAGGCATTCTGGCAGCCGCCTACCGTAGGGCTCGTGGAGGTAAGCAGGATTCAAGACGATTTGCAGCCAGGTCATCCACATAAAGAGTATCGTCAGGCCGGCGTTCTTATGGGAATTGTCGGTGCCGATATAGTGGCCCCGCAACAAATGGCATCATCATTGGGGGTTTCTGTCAACTTTAATAGTTTAGCCTTTGCGCTTAACCAGGCCGGGATAAAGGTGGCGACCGACCCTAATCGCGCGAATGTGGCGGCGGCGCGTAAACTGTGTGCTGCGGTGGTGCATTGGATGGATCATGACTGGAGACGCGATAAGGCCCCAGGGATTACCCCAGAGGTGGTGAGTCAGGTGATGCGACAAATGGCCCATCGCGTGCCAGCTAATGACCAATGGGGATGGGCGCAATGATTTAGGAAGAATGCCGAATCGGAGGGCTGCTGTCATGAGCAGCAGGGACGCGGCCTAAATCTCGCGAAGATAGCGCAGCCAGATACGGACCCTTTCGCGGCGCGCGTTTTTGATCAATAGTGATCCTGCCAATCGGCGCGTGGCATAGGGTTGTCGGTATAGTAGGGTCACTGGATTATGACGACCTCTATCCGGTGATGTTTCTCGCATAGGTATGGCTTTACTATGATGGCCCTTATGTTGAGCGAAAGGGGATGTCAACTTTTCAGGCGAACTACCGTGAACCAATTACAAAACCGCGGAAAGCCGCCTCAAGCGGGCGAAGCCGTTTGAGCCGGCCTGACCTTGGCGTACGGTACCGTCTACAGGTTTTCTTCGCGAAAAATGTCTTGAGCCACACGGAAACTATCCATGGCGGCAGGGAACCCACAGTAAATGACCGCCTGCAGGAAAACTTCTTGTATT
>JAJYTS010000069.1 GCA_021792935.1 Bacillota bacterium
AGGGCAAAACCCTCATTCTTCCGACGGGAGGGCGCGGAGCGCACCAGCGATTCCCCGACATTCGAGCGATCTTGACCGAGGCACCGCCGACGCCGTTTCGCGAGGTCGCTATCACCCAAGATGCGACCGGGCATTACCACGCGACGTTCCTGACTGAATCCCCAGATCGGGTGCCGACAGCGGATGATGGGAGCGCCATCGCCTACGACTTGGGCATCAAAACCCTAGCCACGGGCTATAGCACAACCGGACGCTTTTTGCATGTGGGTGGCTTTACCACGTACCGTTGGTACAACAAACAACTGGATCATCTGCGATCCCTTCGCAGCCGCTGTCACAAGGGGTCGCGTCGGTATCGGTATTTGACAGCGGTGTATCACCGCGTGTCCGAAAAGAAGCGACGGAAGCAACGCGACTCCCTCCACAAAGCCTCGGCTTTCCTGGCGCGACAGGCTGAAAGAGCTATCGTGCTGGGCGATCTGTCCCAACAACAGATGGTGCGGAAACCGCGGAAATCCAATCAACGAACCCGAGGGCTCCATCGGAGCGTGCAAAACGAGTGGGGATTGTTCCAATTCATGGCCATGGTCCAATACAAAGCTCGCCGCCACGGTAAAATGGTCTATATCGTGAGTGAGCGGTACACCTCCACGGATTGTTCGGAGTGTGGGTATCGCCAAACGATGCCGTTGTGGAAGCGGACGTATCGGTGCCCGCAGTGTGGCTTGGTCATGGATCGGGACGACAACTCGGCACGCAACATCCTCGCCCGGTTCCTTGCCCGGCTAGGGCCATATTCTGCGGATACGCAGAACGATGTGCTGAGCGTTAGCTCAGGAATCTGAACACATTTAACGATGTGCGGAAAGGCAGGCGGAAATGCTCCACATAATAGAAAAGACGCGCGAACAGGTGGCCCTCACGGAAGAGGATATCCAAGAGTTAGTTGAAGGCATTGTGAACCAATCATGGCCCGACTACCAATTGGCCGCCTGGCTTATGGCGGTCGTCTGCCGGGGACTGACCGACCAAGAAACGTTTTGGCTCACAGGCGCCATGGCTTTTACGGGTCACGACCATATTCAACCGTTGGGATTGGTGGACAAGCACTCCACCGGCGGGGTGGGAGACAAAACCACATTAGTTCTCGCCCCATTGATGGCCAGCTTAGGGTTGCCCATGGCCAAAATGTCCGGTCGGGGACTGGGCCACACGGGAGGGACTCTGGATAAGCTGGAGAGCATTGCCGGATTCAAGACGGAACTTAGCATTCAGCGAATCCGTCGCCAAGTCGAGGAAATTGGGGTGGCGGTTGTCGCCCAGTCACCCGAACTGGCGCCCGCCGACGGGCGGCTTTACGCCTTGCGCGATGTCACGGGAACGGTTAACAATCTCTCCCTCATCGCTTCTTCCATCATGTCCAAAAAACTGGCGGCCGGTACTCCCAACATCGTGTTAGATGTCAAAGTCGGAAACGGCGCCTTTATGAATAATATCGACCAAGCTCGTCGACTGGCAAAGCTTATGGTGTCCATTGGCCACTACCATCAACGCCGGGTTGCCGCCCTTATTACCGCCATGCAACAGCCGCTGGGATGGGCTATCGGTAATGCCATTGAAGTGAATGAAGCCGTGGCCTGCCTTAAAAATTCCGGACCTCAGGATCTCCGTGAGGAGGTCATTCAACTCGCTTCTGAACTGGTTCAGTTGGTAAAGAAAGTCCCTTTGCAAGAAGCAGAAAATCTAGTCAAGCGGGCTTTAGCCGATGGACGCGCGTTGCACAAGTTTGGTCAATGGGTTGACCGGCAAGGCGGATCTCCGGCGATTTTGACCACTCCCCTAGCGTTGGCGCCCGTACGCCGCGAATGGGCGGCCCCGGCCACGCTGCGAATTAAATCCATTAATGCGCGGGCCATTGGAGAAGCCGCCCTAAACTTGGGAGCAGGACGCCATCGTCTGCAAGATCAGGTGGATCCAACAGTAGGAATCCTGTGCTATGCCAAAATCGGACAAGAATTTCACCGTTCCGACCTGCTGGCGGTTGTGTACGCCAACAACGCGACCAGCGCTGACACTGCGCTTGCTTCCCTGCAAAAAGCTATAAAATTGGGGGAACCCGATGAAACCCTTCCCCTGGTCTTGGATCGTATGGGGAACACCGAAGATGAGTGAGGCGAGAAAGGAGTAGCCCTGCCCCTGCGAAATGTGGCGAAATGATGCCACCAGGGCAAAGCCTATAGTATACTCGGGCGGGGGGACGAGAATGCAGGCAACTCACTTACGCGTTCGATTTGGAGAGACGGATTTGGCTGGCCACGTCAACAACGCCGTCTATCTCAGCTATTTAGAGGAAGCGCGCCTTCAATTTCTTGTGGAGGTTCTTCATGTTCCCGATGTTCCCTTTATCGTGGCAAGTGCCCATCTCAATTTTCTCCGGCAAGTCTATTTCCGCGATGCGGTTCGAATAGAGACGGGCGTGTCCCGAATGGGCCGTTCCAGTTTTGACATGACGCATCGCCTCTATCGCGAATCCTCCAACGAGTTGGCGCTCACCGGTGTGGTGACAATGGTCGCCTTTGACTACGCCGCGCAAAAATCAACGCCAATCCCGGAGGAGTGGCGCCGCATACTCGAAACCCACTGGACAGAGGCCCCCATACGTTAGTCTAAAATCGGGGTGGCCTCAAGGCGTCGCGATGGGTCTTCTCGATGTAGGTGAGAATTCCCCCGACCAATGCCCAGACCCATACCACACCGGTGACCGGCCATAAAAGGAACCCCAGCAGTCCAAAACTAACGGCCTTGAGAAGTAAAACAATCGCGAAGAGACCAAACTGAATGGCACCCGTAGACCACTTTCCCATGATTAAGGACCCCAGCCCAGGAGCAAACAGGTTGACGACAATTCCGATGCCAGCCAATACCCGTCCCATTTGACCCCACCTCGCTTGCCTCTATCATACTGCAACCCGAAGAAAAAACTACCGGCGCCTCATACCAAAATTGCCACTAAATCTTATACGTAATATGACTCTTCTTGGCAATCTTATTGCTGAAGGTTTGAAAAGCGGTATCTTGCGCTTGCTGCAACAGTGTCGCCGAAATTTCCTTCTTAACGGACCCGAATGATTGCACGGTAGCCGGCTTGGTGGCTTGCACCTCAATGACGTGATAGCCGTATTGAGTGTGGGCAATACCGTACTGGCCCGGCTTGAGCTTATCCATCTCTGTATAAAAAGGCGTAACGAAGCCTGATTGAGACCCCGTGTCGACCCAGCCGTACTCTCCGCCCTTGCCCTTGCTGGACGTATCCAATGAATACTTCTGAGCCAACGTCTTCCAACTGCCGCCTTGCTGCAGTTGTGTCATGAGAGATTTCGCCAAGCTGTCCGTCTTCACTAAAATCATGCGCATCTCATCTTTAATGGGCGTGGTAAACTGGGACTTATTCACGCTGTAATAGGCTAAAAGTTGAGCCTGAGTGGGCGCTTTCACCAATTTCGCCTCGTGCGAGAATGCCGCTTCCAACTCCATTTGCTGGCTCAGGAAGGTTGTCATGCTGGCCATAGAGAGATGCGCCTGCTTAAGAGCGGTTTTGGTGGCGGATAAACTGCCATAGTTCCCCACCAGGTTTTGATTCACGATCTGCTTAGCCTCTGTTTGAGCCTTGGCCGTGGTAATCCAATGATGCTTCAAGACATACTGCTCCACCGAGGCATCAATCGCGAGCTGCTTGACCCACTGTTTTTCGGCGCTCTTGCTCGTGCTGATTGTTTGCTGCTGCAGCATTCCAATGGCATTCACGGCCACTTTCCACTCTTTTTTCGTTAAGGGTTGTCCGTTAATGACAGCTAGAGTCGGGCTCGCTGGCTTAGCGGCGGGATGCGTGCCACACCCGGCCGCGGTTCCCAGCACCATCGCGACTCCGGCGGTGCCAACCCACCATTTTACAGGTTTCGACATGATCGCTCCTTTCCCAATGTCGCCTATTTTACCATAAGCGTCTCCGCGTCATGATAACAGATACGGGGAAAACCGGCCCCCCGCAATACCTGGTCTTGGCGACAATGCTTGGAAAGGATCTTCAAACCCCCAGAGTCTCGCGAAACCAGGCTTCGGCATATCCACGAGCTTGCGAGAAAGAGATGCGGGGAGGGAGCGGCTTTTCGTCAGGATCGACCCACACATCCACGATGGTGGATTTTTCGCAAGCAAGAGCCTCCTCAAACGCGCCTTCCAAGTCGCGAGCGGCTTCTACCCGAAATCCCCGGCCACCCGCCGCCTCGGCGTAGGCGGCGAAATCGGGATTATACAGATTGGTGCCAAACTCGGGGATCCCATGCACCTCTTGCTCAAACTTAATCATTCCGAGCTTGCGGTTGTTAAGGACCACCACGGTGATGGGCCAATCGTACTTGAGAGACGTGACGAAATCCCCCATCAGCATGGTAAACGCCCCGTCCCCCGCCACCGCGACCGACCGGCGCTGGGGCTGGGCGATTTTGGCGGCAATCGCGGCTGGCAAAGCAAAGCCCATGGAGCCTAACCAGGCGGACACCAGCCAGCCTTGACGGCGGATGCGGAAATTGCGAGACATCCACACTAAAGAATTGCCAACGTCGACGGCAATATTGGCGTCGTCTTCCACCAACCGGGAAAGTTGTTCGGCGATCAATTGCGGATGAATGCGGCCAGAGTCGGCATCTCCCCTTTCAGCCAGGCGGACCATGGACTCCAGCCATTCTTTCCGCTCTTTTTGCACTCGTTCCACAAATCGGGTTAAGGGCCTGGGCCGCACCCGAGCCCGCAAGGCATCCACAGTCGGTCTGGCAGATCCCACTAAACCTAAATCGACTAAATGCCGCTTGCCAATTTGGCTCGCTTCCCAGTCAATCTGAATAATCCGCGCTTTCTTCGGCAAGAACTCCAAATAGGGATAGTCGGTGCCCAGCAAGAGGCATAAATCGCAATCCTCCATGGCGGAGTGCGCAGGCCGCGCCCCTAAAAGTCCCAATCCGCCCATCGCCAAGGGATGGTCGTCACGAATCACTCCCTTGCCGGGCAAGGTATTAATCACGGGAATCAAAGCGGTTTCCGCCAAGGCCGCCAATTCCTCCCGGGCTCCTAATGCTCCCCGGCCCGCCAAAATCACGGGCCGCTCGCTCTCATTAAGCCATTCGGCCGCCTGATCCAGTATTTCCGGGGTCGGCATACAATCTAAGGCGTGATTGGGAATGCTGTAATGTCTGACAGGAATGTCCACGGCCATGCGGGGAACCTCAAAAGGAAAGCTAAGGTGCGTCACTCCCCGCTTGGCAAGAGCCTGACGACAGGCCAAATCCGCCATAACCGCGATTTGCGACGGATCGGTCACTTGATAGTTATAAAGCGCGACATGGCCAAACAACCCTAACGTATCCACTTCCTGAAAAAAATTGGTACCAATATAGGGGAGCCCCACTTGCCCGGTAATAGCCAGCACCGGCGCATGATCCAATTTAGCGTCATAAAGCCCGTTTAAGAGATGAATGGCGCCAGGTCCAGCCGTACCCAGGCACACGCCCAAACGCCCCGTCTTCTTGGCCCAGGCCGAAGCCATAAATGCCCCCGCCTCTTCATGCCGCACTTGCACAAACTGAATGCGACGGTCATGGGCTAACGGTTCCAACAATAAATCGATAGAGTCGCCGGGGATCCCAAACACTTGCTCAACGCCATGAGACGCCAATACCTCCCAGAATACCCGCGCCACCGTTTTTGCCATAGAAATCGCTCCCGCCCTCCGTTTTCACTAGAATGGCCGAAGCAATCCACCCTCATGTACCATCAGCGGTCCCGCAGAAAACTCGCTTTTTTATTCCCCATATAGTACATTGTTGACTAGTTGTTCAACCAAAAGAGGGAGGATGCCATGCCTCGCACCAAACAAGCCAACCAAGAAATTCGCGCCGCCCGCGAAGAGCAAATACGCACGCAGGCCGCCCACCAGTTTGCTCACCGGGGATATGTCGGCACCCGCATCGAGGATATTACCCAGGCTACAGGAATTAGCAAAGGCCTCATCTATCATTATTACGGCAGTAAAGAGAGCTTGTTCACAACGTTAATCGAACGCGCCGCCAGGGGAACACTACATTTGTACGAAATGGCTTACGCACGCCCGGCAAGCGCTGTTGAACGGCTGCGCTGGCTTATGGAAAGCATCACTGCCGGCTTGGCCGATCAGGAGGATATGTTTCTGGTGGTTATGCAGGCATTTGTCAGCGATGCCGTGCCCCCGCAAGCCCAATCGCATGCGCGTGCTCTTGCCCTGGGCGCCCTGACCATCTTGACAGGCATTATTCACGAAGGACAAAACGCGGGACTTTTTGTGGATACCCCGGCTGAACAATTAGCGCTGGTGGTGAGTTCGTGCATTCAAGGACTGGCAGTCGCCCGGGTGATGAACACCCCCACCGCTGCCGTGACGGACAACTTGATGAATTTAATCGCCAAGCGATAACACTTTTGACAAATTATTGACCATGAAGTCAGTCAATGACAGGAGGACTTTTTTATGAATGCCGCTGCGCGGTCATCCCTAGGCTTTTGGGCGCAAGCGGGTCTGCTTGCCGGCCCATTCATGTCCATGATAGACAGCAGCGTCATCAACGTGGCTCTGCCCAATATGGCGCAAACGCTTCATTCCTCGCTGGCAACGGCACAATGGGTGGCCAGCGCCTATTTGTTGGCTTTGGGTCTTGGCACAACCGCCGCGGCCTATCTTGCCAAACGCTATGGCACCCTCCCCCTCTATAGCCTAAGCCTGATAGGCTTTACCCTAATGTCAGGCCTCTGCGCCCTGGCGCCTACCCTTGGTCTTTTAGTAGCCGCCCGCGTGGCTCAAGGCTTGTTTGGTGCCCTGCTGGTGCCGCTGGCCATGAATATGCTGATGGGGAACCAGGACACAAACGCGCAAATGTCCATGTGGGCGGGAATCATACTATTTTTGGCCCCCGCTATAGGCCCGGCCGTGGGCGGCGTCCTGATTCAATGGCACGGATGGCCCTTAGTTTTTTTAATTAATATTCCCGTCGGCATTATTGCCTTTACCGGCTCACGCCGCATTCCCCCCGAGTGGGCTTACGACGGCGGCGTCCCAGCCCCGCCATTTGACTTTATGGGTTTCCTGCTGCTGGCCGGGGGAACTCTGGGAATGACTTACGGCGCCTCAAAAGCGCCACGTGTGGGGTGGTTTAATCCCCTGGTGTGGCCATACTGGGCGCTTGGGGCCATCCTCATCGTGGGCTACGCGTTTTGGGCCCGTCTTAAGCCCCATCCCATTGTTAATACTGAGCTGCTGACGCGAAACCGAGGAGCAATCCGCCTGGTTCTCGTCGCCATCGTATCGGTCGTCACCTTCGCCGTAATAATTTTGGTCCCATCCTATATGCAAGAAGTCCAGCGCCAATCGGCGGAAATCGCGGGACTTACCCTTCTCCCCCAAGGAATTGTGACCGGAATTGGGACGTGGATGGGAATGAAGCTGCCCCAGCGCTGGGGAATGCGCCGCACCGTAATATTAGGATTAATGCTGTTGACGGGAACGAGCCTCGGTCTCTTGGCGATCAACGCCGCAACCCCTGCTTGGGCCATTGCCGTGGTCTTGTGCGGACGAAGCTTCGCCATCGGATTTGTGGTGCAGCCACTCATCACCTCCCTTATCGGGGGTCTGCCTCAGCAACTGGTGGCGGATGGCAACACGCTGTTCAATGTGGTGGAACGGATTTCGGGAACCTTGGGAATCGCCCTGATCGTGACCCTATTTCAACACCAAGAGCAAAAGCGGGCGGTCCAGGCCTTAACCGCCGCCTCGCGAGCGGCGCACCAGACATCCCAGTCTCTTAATCAACAGCTTGCCGCGGCCGCTACGGCCGGGTTCCATGACACCATCTGGCTGGTCTTGGCGCTTGGCCTCATAGCGCTGATTCTCGCGCCCTGGATAAAAGGCGGGGAGGACGGGCATCAGTACCCGCAAAACTTTTGACAATCCTCTATCGAGGGATAGAGGCTACAATCCCACAGCGGATAGAGGCAAGTTCATCAAATATTTACTACGCTAAGACGCGGAGGTCGATATTCGTGAACAATGTGGTTGTTGAATTGGTGGGCGCGGCCCTTTTAGTTTATATCATCATTCGCCAGGTAACCCCCAAAAAGCCCCGACGCACTCGTTTTTACATTTTGCCAATAGTCGCTTTAATTTTGGCCTATACCCATCTGCCCCACCCCGTGCCCAGGGACCAAGTGTGGGAGGCCATTATCTCCGTAGGCATATCGATCCCATTTGGAATTATGCAAGCTTATTTCACGACGTTATATCAGTCGCAGGACCAATGGTACATCAAAGGCGATTGGCGCTACGTCATGAGTTGGCTGGCTTTGTTCGGACTGCACCTGGTCACCACCTTGACTTTAACCGGCGCATCGCCCCATTCAACCCACGTCGTTGAGTGGATTGCCGCTTTGGAAGTCGCCGTGGTGTGGGGTCTGCGCTCGCTAGTGCTGCACCTCCGCTACCCCGTTCTCCGCCAACTCCTGCAATCCTCGCGTTTCAGGACAAACTAGACAATAAACTCGCACTAGTTGAAAATAGGCCGTTCGATGCTGAGGAAAATTTATCATTTTCTCGGCACGCCTACCCCGACGCAGAGACACACCCTCGCGACCAGAAAAAATTTGTGAGTCTTTTTTAGCACGTTCCACTTCTACCAAAAGGACGGGGTGACGACGCATCGGCGGGAGCAATAATGACACCACGATTTCTCATGGTCGCGCGATCGGATGTCCCGGATTGCATCGGGAAGTCTGCTGTCGCGTAGATTCCGTAGCGGCCCATAATACCCGTCCAATTGGCGGAGGCGGTTTGCTCAGACAGGCCTCATGGAGTCGTTTCTTCACCATCCAACACAGTGTCCATCTCATCCCGGTCATGACAGACACGAGCCGGCGGCACACTCTGCGCGAAGTTGAAGACATTGTCCGGGTCATATTTCGCTTTCACTTTTTGGAGGCGGGCCAGATTGCCACCCCAATAGTCCCAGGCATAATTCTTCAAATTTAAGTCAGGGACATTGACATAAGATCCGGTGATATAAGGCTGTAAGCGAATCCGCGTCTCGTTAACGAGCTGAAGTTGCTTTTCTGCTTCTTCGACTTGGGTCCATGACGCGTCCCATTCCAGGTAATACATGGTATTGCGCCAGAAAAACGCTGTCGCGTGGGGCGGTACCTGGTTCATGGTTCCGCCGGAGTTCAAGAAAAAGACATTGGATTCGCTGCCTTGCGCTTTTTCCAGGAAACTTCGGATGGCTTGAATGCCATCGGGGGGCAGGATTCGCTCCACCCAGGTGGAGGACCACGTCGTGTTCTGGGTATCGAACAGAGGTTCATTTGGCGCCCAGAAATCTATGGCTTCTAATAGGGTAACCTCGTCCGTAAACACCTGTATCGGCGATCCGACGCCGGTCAGCGGTGTGATCAATGTCTCGAGTTCGGCTTGGGACCCCAGGAATATTCCCCTGGAGTGGAGTAACCCGTTCTTTTTCGAAAATACCTCTAATATCGTTCCCAGTCTTTGATCGACGGACGGGGCCCATCGTTGCCATGCGTCGATTACGATATCTGATTGCTCCCATGGCCAGATGATTTCAAAAATCCCGACTTGAAACGGGGCTGGTCGGACGGTAAACGTATAGGAGGTGATGATACCGAAGTTCCCGCCTCCGCCCCCGCGAATGGCCCAGAACAGGTCCGTGTTTTCGTCTGCGCTGACGCGCAAAATGTGACCATTGGCATCAACGACGGTGGCCCCCACGATATTGTCGGAAATGAGTCCGGTGGTGCGCTGGACCGCCGTAATTCCTCCGCCCGTACTGATTCCGCCCATGCCAACAGTGGAACTATCGCCAAAGGGGGCCAATACACCCTCCTTGGCCAGCATTTGCACCAGCGCCCCGACACGAATCCCCGGCTGAACGGTGGCGGTTCCCGTTGTCTTATCCAGCTGGACATTGGTCATTTGACTGGTATCGATGACGATGGCGCCATTGGCCTGGGAAAAATCTTTGGCCAGTGCATGCCGACCACTGCGGATCCGTATGGGTACATTGCGTTCGCGCGCCCATTTGACGGCATTGACCACATCTTCATCTTGCTGCACAAAAACCACAACAATGGGAAATGCATTGGTGTAGGGGTCCCAGTTCATCCGGGCCTGCGGGTACTCTGGATCATTCGGATATATGACGGTGCCGGTTAGCGTTGTCATGTGCCCCATGTTGAACTCCTCTCGATGTGCGAATTAGTTTGGTACAACACCATATGGCCGTATCGTGGCTTCGGTGCATATTCTTGAGGTAAAAAATTCCAGGCAGCCGGGTAACGGGGGCGAGTATTCGGTAAGACCCCGGGAACGGCGTCCCCATCGGCCGACGATCCGCCACCTGGCAGGCCGGTTAAGGGGCAATTGGAACTACCCCGCGCCGAGGAATTATTAGGTCAGGGGTTCGAACAGTTTCCTTAAATGTTGTTTACA
>JAJYTS010000070.1 GCA_021792935.1 Bacillota bacterium
CGCCAGCAATCGGACTCCATCCGATATCATCTCGCTGTGAATCCCCAGGTCGCGATGATGAGTTAATTGGGTAAGAACGGCATCGGGAATACGACCGATTCCTAGTTGCAAGGCGGCTCGATCGGGAATAAGGTCCGCAACCTGGCGGCCAATTGTGATGGATAGGGGGTCGGGGAGGGACGCGGGATGCGCGTCTAGTTCTTCATCCACCTCAATGCCCAGAGAAATTTGATCGACGGGAAGCAAGGCATCGCCAAGAACACGGGGCACGCGGGGGTTAATTTGAGCAATAGTGATGGGCGCAACGCGTATGGCGGCCAGGGTTGCCTCGATGGTAGGCCCCAGACTAACGTAGCCATGACGATCGGGAGGACTGACATTAATCAGGGCGACATCCGGTCGGAACGGGGAATTCTCAAGAAAGAAAGGAACCTCCGAGAGGAAGATAGGCAGATAGTCTGATCGGCCGGTATTGACCGCATCGCGTAAATTTGGACCCACAAATAGTGAGATGTCGCGAACTCGGCCGTAAAGCTCCGGTGCCACCCAAGGGGTGTCACCTTCAAGATGCAGGTGCAGAACCGTAATGTCGCGAAGTTCGCGGCTGCGTTCCGCTAAACCCGCGAGGAGCTGATGAGGGGTTGAGGCCATTCCTTGGACCCAAATGCGCATGCCAGATTGGATTGTCTCAAGTGCCTCCGATAGACTTACACGCTTCATGTTTGTGGCCCCCTAACCAAGATCGTGCGGCATGACCTCACCAGAGCGGCTCTGATCTTATGGCGGCATTTCCCCTGTTGCTCACGCTCGGTCGGCCGGCAGCTATAGATTAGCCATCTAGTGGATGAACCACAATAGACATCGGCCTATCGTATAACTTCCATTTGGCCTATAAATCAGGACTGGTGGACCCTGTGCGCGCATCTCAAAAGGTGTTATGAATTAAGCCGAACGAGTCGCGATGGATGGTGGGACGGAGGGTGATGGCATGACGCGCTTAGCTATTATTGGAGCCGGGATTTCGGGGTTAACAGCGGCTTATGCCGTGGAACAATTGCAAGCCGAGGGTCTTTCCGCGGAGATTGATTTGTTTGAGGCGAGCGATCGTTTGGGCGGAGTCATTCAGACCGCTCGGTATAAAGGATTAGCCGTGGAAATGGGCCCCGATAGCCTGGTGGACCGACCGCGGGGGCCGGTCGAGCTCTGTCACCGATTGGGACTGGGGGAACAACTGGTGGGAGTGTCGGCGACGGCAAAGCCGCCATTGATGTATGATGGCAGCGGGTTTGAGCCATACCCCGCGGTCGAGACTCGTTCCTTCACGTTAGCCCAGGGGCTGGATCAATTGCCGAAGACTCTGGCCCAAACCTTGCGCCACACTACGATTCATTTGCGGCATGCCATTAACGAATGTCGAATGAGTCCTGACGGCTGGCATCTTAATGATGTCGATGACCCATATCCGGCGCTTATTATGGCGCTGCCCGCCTCGCGTCTGGGGCCTCTATTGCGCGGGGTTCCTGTCGATACCGAGTGGGTAGTGCAAATTCGCCACCAGTCTCGCGCCATTGTGGCTGCCGCCTATGACGGCGATAGTTTTAGCGACACGAGTTTGCTTCAGCACACCGGGTTAATGGTCTCGCCCGATGCCAAGCTAGGTCTCACCGCGTTGACCTGGCTTTCTAGCAAATGGGCACACTTGTCCGGGTCGGGGTCTATCATTTGTCGCACGTTCTGGGGGGCTACGGGTCAAAATCCGGTGGATTGGTCCGATGCCGAACTACGGTCGCGCCATGAGGATATCTTGACGAAACTGGCAGGGCCACACGCGCCTATGGTGTGGATGGCGGTGGCGCGGCACGAGAATGCGCTCCCCCAAGTTCCGTCTCTCTTTAAGTGGCCCTACCCGGATAGCATCAATCCGGAAGTACCCTATTTGGGATTTGTGGGTCCATATCGTATTGGCCCCGGCCTTTCCGACTGCATCGCGGCGTCTTGGGAAGAAGCATACCGGTACGCGGACTGGGCACGACAATTGGCGATGGCTGAACGGTCCTGACCAATCGTGCGGAAGCCAAAACCCTCCGTTTCCGCGACTCATGGAGTTGCGGGCGGAGGGTATTGACGTTGTGTGTTTTTGTAGCGGTTAGACCATAGGAACTTGTGCCAAAATACGGCCTTCCAGCCGGCTTAGAATATCGGGGAAGTTGGGACCGGTGGCGGTAATGCCGTGATTGCGCAGCCCAATAATGGTGCGTTCCGGATGGGGATCCTGGTCTAGCAGGTCTGACATCGCGTTGCCCATTTCCACTGTACCGCAGGGGTAATTGATAGTGGTGCTGGGAATTCCGTCCACCCAGGCATGCACGTGGATTAAGGCCCCGATTTCGGGATGTTTGCGATAGATGCCCCAATGTTCTACGGCGTCTACCGAAACACGCAGCGGATCGGCGCCCGGCGCCACGGAAAGGCGCATCGCCCGCTTTTCTTCATCAAATCCTTTAACTAGAAGAATGTCTCGGCTAACAGTGCCGATTTTTCCTTTGTCAACGCCACTAGCGGACATCCAAAAAACCTCGCCCTCATGTCGCGCGCTAAGATTGCCGTAGCTAAGTCCGCCGATCCCGAATACGCGCTGCAAGTGCCGGTAATCCTCGGCCGGAAGCATGTCGGCTACGGGATAGGGTGTCGGGAAAAGGTTCCACGATGCCAGTGTGCGGCTGGCGTCGCGCATTTCTCGGGTGACCTGCGTTCCATCCCGCAATTCCTCCGGCAGATCATTGTCAAACAAATTGTCAATCACCAAATGTGAGGTCGCCAGTGGGGCGATGCGATCGTATAAAGCGTCGCGAAAGTCGGGGAGATCATGGGAGACCGAGTAATTGCCCAATTCGGGCGTCACCAGATAACTCATTCCCGTGCCGGGAGTTCCACTAATGACGAGATTCGCCAGCGACCGCACCAATAGCGGATACAGTTGTTTAAGCGGTTGGGTGATGGGCTGGTCCCAGGGAATCAATCCAATGACGAAGGTGGCCTGCGAACGTCGTCTAAAGGGGCGCGGGCGCGTGGGAGACACGGTATGAAACACGAGTCCCGCCTCGTCCGGGTTGGAGGTCTCTTGGTGTCCGTGCTCGCTCATGGAATGGGCCAGCTCTTTCCGGATCTCCTTAAGCCACGGCGAATTATCGTCGCCATCAAAACTAAACAGCATATCTCGTCCTCCTAATTCTTCATAGCCGGTACAAGCAAGCGCTTGCTATATAATTCGCTGTTTTTCGCGAAAAAGCAAGGGGAACGACCGTCAATCATTGCGGACGACAGACGGCGGGGTTTTTACTCTCGCTGCCCATTGCGCCTAGTTGTAAAGTAAGATGTATGTTCGCCTTGCTTCAGGCCTTGGTCGTGGCGCTATCGTCGACCGGAAAATCTTTCAGGGTTCGTATTCTGTATTGGGAGCAACAGCCGTCAGTTTAACAAAGCTTACGGCATCTTGCCAACTCCCAAAAAACTTCTCCGCCCCGCGGCAGAGCGAATAATATGCCCGTGCGGCCTTGGCATGGTCAATATCGTCATATTTCTGCAAGAGTCGGTGTATGGTGTTTACTACCGCTTGGCGGGAGTTATGCCCGGTGGCGCGCACCGCGTCGGCATCAAAGCCGGCGGCCGCCAAGGCCTTCGCCCATGACCCGAAGTGATAGGTGGCAGCGGATACCAGGCAATTATCCCGGCGTTGCATGGCATAGGAATATAACGGATGCCCCTGTTCTCCATGGCGGCGGATTTCCTCGATGAGCCGTTCCGCAGTCCAGTGGCCGCGAGGTCGGCGAGGAGACGGTAGCCGTCGGATAGCGGGAACATCTGCCGCTTTGAGCGCCCGCGGCCATGAACCAAAATAGCGGCGGCCAGCGGACAAAAGGCTGGCATCGTCCATTTGCAGGACCCCGGGGTACAGCTCCTGGTCTTGTTGATACCGGAGTTGAATCGCTTCGAGTACCTTCTCGGCTGTCCACGCCTGGCGCCGAGCCCCTTTACTTTCTTTAAGCGTCATATTCTCACGCTTTCGTTAAGAAATAATTAGGCCCGATTTCGCCGAGGCTTGTGCCTGAACGAGGCATTTCCAATTGACGGCGGTTCTCTCAAGGGGGTGAAATATTGTAAGTGCCTCAGCTGGATAGGCCATTCTGTCTTTAGTATTAAGAGAGTTTAATGGTTATGCTACGTCCAAACGGCCATATTGCAAGGGGTCGACCGGTCCATCCCTTGGATCAGTGCGGAATCAGAACTTCGTGTTTGCCGTCGCCATAGAGAGGGCGCATAATAAATGTAGTCCCACAGCCCCAGGGGAGGCAGGATCTCCGAATGCCGATTGCCAAAGGTTGGCGCGACAGAATTCTCGCTACGCTAATGGCCATGGCCGGTGTGGCCTTGACGGTATTTATTTACACCGACTTTATTAGTACATTAACCATTCGGCATGGCAGCAAGTTATTCTACCTCGGTGTAGTATTGGTTTTTTTCACCGGAGTTTTTTCGTTTGTGATTTTTGGCCTTTTAGAGCGGCAGCAGGCTCAGTTAGAAAAAGCCAACAAAGAGCTGCAAAGGCGCCGTGACGTGTTGCAGGGTCTTTGGGACGCGACCGGTGTGGTAGCCAATTTACCGGACGTGGATGCCGTGCTGCAGCGGATCGTCGACGTAGCGCGCCCGTTGTTCGAGGCGGACTATGCGGCATTAGCGATGGTGTCTGACGCGGACGCGGCTAAAATTGTTCAGTTGGTGACCTCTGGCGTTTCTGACGAGGTGCGCTGCGCCATCGGCACGTTGCCCGAAGGAGGCGGGCTGCTGGGCGAAGTGATTCGCACCCGTCAAATCATTCGCGTTCAAAATTTGGGCAGTCATTCCGCCTTCGCTGGCTTTCCGCCGAATCACCCTGTCATGACCAGCTTCTTGGGTCTCCCGTTGTTGTATCAAGGCGCGGTGGTGGGCTATCTATACCTAACCAATAACGGTGATGGGTTTACCGAGCAAGATGCGGTGATGGCGCATATATTCTCGCAGCAGGCGGCGGTGGTGATTTCCAATGCCCGTCTCTATCAAAGCCGGGAAGCTTATGCCACCATTGAGGAGCGAGAGCGGATTGGGCGCGAGCTTCATGATGGCGTGTTGCAGACAATTTATGGGTTAACGCTGTCGCTGGAGTTTATCTTGGACACAACCGCGGATTTAGGGTCGGATTTGCGGAGCGAACTAAACCGGGTGACAGAGACACTCAGCTTAATGATGACGGATATCCGCATGTATATTCATAGTCTTGGAACCTCTCCTGTCGATTTGCTGGTAGCCCTCCGGGATATGTTGCAGCGTGCCGGAAACATGTCGGTAGTCGAGCTGGAGTTCCACGACAAGGAGTATCTCACCCTCAAGGCGGATGCCGTGCATAATTTGGTGCTGACGGTGCAAGAAGCGGTATCCAACGCGCTGCGGCATGGGATGGCCGAGCGGATTGTGGTCGGTTGGCAGAGCACGGACTGGGATCACCATCTTTGGGTGGAGGATAATGGCAAGGGGTTTGATCCCGATCTGCTTGGGGATGATTATTCAGCTCATTTTGGATTGAAAAACATGGCGCGGCGTATGGAGCAAATGGGCGGGGTCATGGATATTGCCAGTGCCCCAGGCGAGGGAGCGACCATTCAATTTCGCTGGCCGCGGACGCCAATATAGATGGGACCGAAACGGACGGAGGGAGTTTCGATGAAACCGGGAGAAAATGAGGCAGTTATCCGTGTGGCTATTGTTGACGATCATGAAGTGGTACGGATGGGCTTAAAAAATCTCATTGACCATCAGCCCGATTTGCGGGTTGTTGGTGACTATGCGACGGGAAAGGCGGCCATTGAGATGGTCCCGCACAACGCGGATGTCGCGGTTCTTGATGTGCGGCTGCCCGATGTCAGCGGCTTTGATGTGTGTCGGGAAATCAAGGAGCAGGACGAGCGCGTTCAAGTCATTATGCTGACATCCTTCGGTCAAGACGAAATGCTGGTGGAAGCGATTGATGCGGGCGCATCCGGATATCTTCTCAAGGAGTCCCGCGGGCACACGGTAGTCGAGGGAATACGAACGGTCGCACAGGGAGGGTCGCTCTTTAGCCCGCAAGTCACCGCCGCGCTATTTCGCCGGCTTCGCACCGCGCATGGTCCTGCCGATCCCATTGAAGAGCTCAACGAAAATGAAACAAAAATTTTGGCCTTGGTAGCGGAGGGTAAGACTAATCGCGAAATCGGCGAGCGGTTGTATCTTAGCGAGAAGACGGTTAAACATTATGTGAGCAATATCTTGAGCAAGCTCGGGTATACCCGCCGTGCGGAAGCGGCCGCGCATTACGCGCGCTATCAATCGGACCGCCATCGCGGTATTTAGCGATGACGTCCAAGCAAGAGAACCCCCGTTATGACTAGGACCCAGACGGTGCTTTGCCACATGGCCATAACAACCCAAGGATTGACGCGCGCGGCGATGGCGATCATTGGATCCCCTCCTCATGCTTGTGAACCCTATCTTTATCAAACGCCATATTGCCGATGGGGGACTCTGCCGGAGAGACCTCTTTTCCAGGCTATTAGTAGCGGGTTTCTGTCCACCCGGTATTTTTACGCCGACTTTGGTAGGGACTAATGGACCAAAAATCAGGTCCATTAGATCGTTCTTGTCCTCTTTTCGGCTCGGTACATTAGTAAAAAAAGGTATAAAGGGGGAGTGTCAGCCATGATCCACGTGGACCCGAAATTAACGGATGAGGAATTTTTACGTCTATTTGAAAAAGGAATAAATTCTCAATGGGGCAGCGACCAAATTGACTGGGGACTCACGCAATCCCTCCCCGAATCCAAGAAGCTAGCGTTGGGAAAGTTGCTGACCCCGGTGTATTTGGGCGAACAAACAGCTATGCTGGGAGTCTCGGCGGTGCTGCCCATGGTTCTTACCAGCGGCCAAACGGAGCCAGCTCTTTATTTGTCGAGCATGGGGCTTGATGAAGCCCGGCACTTTCGCAACTTGCACAAGCTCTACCGCGTATTAAATGTCGACCCGCTTCCGAGTCGCCGTTTGCCCGAAATGTGGCGGTATCACGCCCGACTTTTGCAAAAGCGTGAGCCGGTTCCATGGGTGTTCGGAATTCTCATTAGCGACTTGTTTGCCAAGACTTTTTACGGGGGATTTGCGCAACGATTTCCCAATACCGTGGTCGGACGTTTATCGGGCCGTACTTTGCAAGATGAAGCCCGCCATCAAGCGTTTTCGGATCGTTATTTAAACCGCATGCTGCCTACGATGGATGTCGCCGCCAAGAAGGAGTTGTTGGTGCTGCGGGACGATTTGTTCCGTATCATGGAAAAGTTGGGGGAGCGTCTGCGGGGTGCCATGGAGGAGTTGGATTGGTCTCCCGAAGCATTCCTGGCCGAGTTGTGGGATGATACGGAGCGATGGGTAAAACGTTTGGGGTTGGTGTCTTTGACCGAGGCTTAGTGACGGAATGATTAGTCCCATCGGGTCATAGATATCCCCAAGGACAAACGGTTCTTGGGGAGGGGTCCGAGTGGACTGGAAGGTATTTTTTACGACTTTTGCTTTAATATTTTTTGCCGAGTTGGGCGACAAAACACAGCTTAGCGTCATGACACTATCGGCCCAAAGCGACTCGGGGATGGCCGTATTTGTTGGTGCGGCGGTGGCGTTAGCTTTAAGCGCGGCGCTTGCCGTGATTTTTGGCGAGGCGGTTACACGCCTAGTCCCCACACAATATATTCATATGGGTGCTGGCATTATGTTTGTAGGAATGGGCATTCTGCTTATTGCGGGGAAGCTATAGCTTAGCCTTTCTCGCGTCGTATGGGCTATGCTATACTAACAGGGTTCATGTGCGCCCGTGGTGAAGTGGATATCACGCAGGCCTCCGGAGCCTGAAGCAGGGGTTCGAGTCCCTTCGGGCGCACCACAAGTTTTGGAACCCGCATCCCATAAGGGATTGCGGGATTTTTATCTACGAAACCGAGCGTTCTACCCACAAAAATAACGACATGAGCGGGGGATAACTGTAAAAACGGTAGATCCGTAGTGCACTTCGGAGCAACCAAAAAAGAATCACGAGGGAGTCACGAAGGGGCCCGTGGGGTGTCCGCACGGTCCCTTGCCGGGAACCCACGAAAATCGTCGGTACCATGCTCCGTCATTTGGGCGTGGATGTAAGTTGCTCAGGCGACGAGCTGTCGATCCCTCAGACTCAGATGGCTCCACAAGCGTGGATGGATTGGAGACGGATATCAGGCTCCATGGTCTCAACGTGTTTTCCATCGATCATTCGTCATTAGGATGACGGCTAGACCCCGGCGGTGGCCCACCGTTGTAAGAATGTACTTGGGGCTTCGACGCTACATATGGGCTTGAGGATCGCAAAGTCCTCCTTATTACTGGTCACTAAGACGTCTACGGCATGTTCGCGGGCTGCCAACATCACGTGGGCATCCTTGGGGTCAATCTCGGCTACCGTGCGTTCCGACAGTGCGCCGTCAGTGGTCGTTGAAGGCCAATGACTCGCGACGTTCTGCAAGGCTTGGTTGACGGGGACATTGGACCACGCGGCTAAGGAGGGCATAAGGAGGGCATAAGGAGGGCATAAGGAGGGCATAATGTCGCGAATCCCGACGGGTGCAGCGTTGGCCAATAAAGGACTGAGTGCGTTGAGGAACTGGTGAACCTCCTCATATTGGTAAAAGCGACGGTGCCGACCGTCGCCTAATCCGCGCACGGTGGCGGAATGCACGAACTCCGCCAACACGCCTTGTGAGATGATGGGATGAAAGAAGGGACCGTTGGATAACAGGAGGCACCGCATATTCCAGGGTTCACCAACGCGCCGCAAAATACGGTCGTGTCGAATAGACCGCGCAGCTTATCGCTCATAATCCTCCGGAGGATCCCCGTCGAATCGCTGATTAATGCGGGTCACAGTATCGATCAGAGCCTGGGCTGTAGTGGGCAATGACGGGAACTGGTCGGCGGGAATATGCCATACTCCACGAGCCCCTGGGATTTGCGTGGCCACGATGCGGTGCTCCTCACACCAGTGTCTCACAGCCCGTTCAGACACCTGAAACATCGCCGCGACGTCGGCGGTTGTGAGCCACTGGGGGGGCGACTCCGCAATCGTAATCTGGACCGGCTGGCCCGCTACGGACAAGCGCCCCAGTTTACGCAGAAGCTGGCGGAGCATGGGGAACTCACGCGGCAGTTCTTGCTCTTCCCGCCGCAGTGCCAAGACTTCCTCGGGTTTCAATGTCACCATGGGTTGATTCCTCCTTTCGTTCGAGATGATCATGCGCTCCTTCCGTGATTTCCACAATGGCCGTCTTTTCCGACATAGTATGCCCGCGGTTGGGGAAAGTGAACCGTCCCCACACGATGGCAGTTTGATATGTGAGAGACAGGCTTGTAGGATATGAGTAGCATCAGGAGATGATAAGCATGGCTTCAACGCACCAAGGCGAAGCGTTTGTCGACGTCTGCGGACGCGGCGTATAGAGCGTCTTGTGTTGCAGGGCACGGGGCGGATGCGATTAACGCAGTGCACCTGACCTTAACCTCAGGACTTTTCCCGGTAAAGTTGGCTTGTCGGCCCGACAAAACATGGAATTTGACCCCGCCGCGATTAATGTCTTAACGAACTATTCCCAACGCGTAGTTCTATCCTAAGACAACGCTTCGTTATGGTCGAAAAGTATTGAAAACAATGGAAACCTCACTGCCGTGGGTGGCGTTACGTTAGGTGAGTTGGGCGCTATAGGTCCCACGTCAGGTTTAGTGGTGCCAGGCGCGTCTAGCTACAGTCGCGGTGAAGGAGAGATGTGAAAATGCGGTTACCCAAAGTATGGTCCTTAGCGGGGGCGGTGTTGATGGCAGGTGCTTTCGTTCCGTTAGGCGGCCTGGGCCAGTCGGTCAGCGCGGCGAATTCACCGGGACCGACACTGACAGTGGTGGGGTATGGGTTGGTTAATATGACTCCGTCTTCCTCTAACCCGGGGCCCCAGCAGATCCAAATCAATATTCAGGAGCAAGGCACGAGTGGGCCGGCAGTTCTAAGGGCGCTCAGTCACGACCTGGCTAAGCTCAAGACGCAGATGGAGAAGGTGGGTGCGAGCGCCAGTGATATTACTATTCAGCAAGCGCCAAACCTCAATATTAGCAACGGGGGAGGATTTAATGCCAACGAGACGATAGAGGTGAACTTCCCCACGCTGATGCAATTGGCTAAAGCCTATACGGCGAGTGGCGCAGCGAACGACGTCTTTGTGCAGAATGCCTTTATTATTCCGGCCAATTCCCCAGGTCTAGTCGCCTCGGCGGCGGGATTAACCGCGGGCTATCAAGCCGCGTTTGCCAATGCTGAGCAGACCGCGCAGGCCATGGCCCAGGCCGACAAAGATCG
>JAJYTS010000071.1 GCA_021792935.1 Bacillota bacterium
ATCCGTTGCCGCACATCGGAATAGGTGGTGACTTGATAAACCGTCAGGCCACGATTCCAGGTAATCACCACCTCCGTCGCGATGCGCGGCTTTCCTTGGGCAGTCACACTGGACGTGCTGTTCACCACGAGATAGCCACCCGTAGTCGGTCGGGGTAAGGACAGGGATTCAAGACGGTCGGCGAGTTGTCGGGATTCTTGGCGCGCCATCCGAATCGAGGGGGCATTGACGACCACGCGCCATGCGCTTGCGGTCCAGCGCAGACTGGCCGCTGCAAGGGAGTTGATCGCGGGAACCGTACGGGACTCTTGACCGATGATCCCGGGGGCAATGGATACAGGGGTTGTCGGACCTGGAGCGACCGAATAACCGGACTCAATTTTGAGTCCTTCCTGAAGACCATGAGCCCCTTGCCTCCCGTAATTGGTCCCCGAATACATGGCGAGACGTCGATTTGTCAACCTGAGGATGTGGGGGCTGTTCACCGGCCATGCCTGGTCCGTTTTCCAAAGTTCCACCTGATAGGTCGGGAGCGCACGGCCCCCGAACACCTGGGCGGTAGCCGATAAGGTCGTCGTCGGTTGCTTTGCGTATGGAATTACTTGCGGGGCTTCGAGGGCAACCCCGGGATGCGACCCTAGGGCCTTCATGGCATCGACGATCACGGGGCTTGCTTGGGCGGCCAAAAATTGTGGTCCAGGCGCGACCGCATGTTCGCCGGGGCTATGAGCCGCGTTGAACGTATAGGTTCCAACGCCGACGCCTGAGGCCAAGACCAGGACTCCGGCGGCAATCCCCCGCCATGGGCGGGGCGTACCCTTACGCTGATGCAAACGACGCGGTAATTCTTGGTGCCACCGCTGCTGGTCAAATTGGAAATCGGCATCAATGGCCGGCCACTCGAGGCGGCCGAACCAGTCTCGCAAGAAGTCATCTTGCGGTTCGTGGATAGTTTTCTTATGCCAACGGTTCATCCTGGTTCTCCTTCCACACTTGTGCAAATCGGTGGCGCGCACGGTGCAACCGCGTACGTACACCGGTCTCGGATAGCCTAAGAATTGGAGCAATTTCCGCAATCGACAAGGACTGGTAGTAAAAAAGCCACAAGCATTCGCGATCGATCGGGCCGAGATGCGTCAGTACGTCTTCCACCGCGAGGCGTTGCACGACTCGTTGTTCCATCGGAGGATCGCCTTCTACGGCCTCGTCGACAAACCGGCTATCTGGCATCACGCGATTTTTTCGGTGGCCATCAATGATGAGTCGCCGGGCCGTGGTAAAGAGCCATCCGCCGCTTACTATGTTGTGAGGGTGACGCTCGTGCCACTGGTGCAATCGCCAAAAGGTTTCTTGGGCAATGTCCTGGGCCAACTCGCGATCGTGTGTGTGCCAAAGCACAAAGCGTGCCAGGGTATCGCCCCATTCCTCAACCCACGGTTGAATCCATGCCACCTGTTCCGGTGTGACCGGGCTCTGATTATCGCGGCTCCGTTTTTGTGTGTGGTGACGTGTTGTAACGATCTGAGGTTTAATCGAACCCATGGAGGTATCCTTTCGTGCCGTGACTAGGTTACGCCCAGAACCCACCGTCATTCCTGGGCTAATGGGAACCCCTGCGGCTGCCTTCCTCTATGGAAAACGCAAGGAACAACGAACACGTTGCAGCCCCTATGACATTTGCCCCCTGTTCGGTTATCCATCGGATGCGACAACCTGGTCGGCAGTATGCGACGAAACAACGGCGATCTTCTGTCACGTATTCCGCACCTAAGTTTTACCACAGGTAATATTATACAGTCCGAATTGTCTCGCAAAGGAAAGCCGCTCGGACGAAACCCTGGGTTTGCTAAACTTTAGGTGCGGAAACGGTGTTAGAAAGGCAGCCATCAAACTTTTCACAGGGAGCCGAACATGACAGATCCACAGTTGCGCCGACGTCTTACTTGGATTCACGGTACCGGGATGGCCATTGGTTCAGTGCTGGGTTCAGGGGTTCTCATATTGCCTGCTGTCACGGCACAGGCCGCGGGACCGGCATCGATACTATCGTGGTTGATTATGTCGGCGCTGGCTTTTCCCATGGCGATTACTCTAGGAAATCTGGGAGCGCGGCACCCACACGCGGGCGGGATTGTCGAATATGCGCGATTGGCTTTTGGGGAGGCAATGGGCCGCGTAACGGCATGGCTGTTTCTAGGGACAATCCCCATTGGCGTTCCCATCATTGCCCTCATAGGAGCGCGCTATGTGGTCGGCACCCTGGGAATGCCCTCAGGGATGGTGCCTATTCTTGCCGGCGCCATGTTATTAGTGTCCTGGGTTATGCATCGCCAAGGTCTAGCTATGGCATCGTGGCTGCAGGTGCTTATCCTGGTTTTGATTGCCGCATTGATTGTCGCGGCTATTTTCGCCGCAGGTTCGCACGTGCGCCTAGCCAATTTTTATCCCGTCGTTCCTCATGGATGGTTGCCCGCCGCCAAGTCGGCCATCGAAATATTTTGGTGTTTTCTTGGGTGGGAAATGGTGGGCCACTTAGCAGAGGAATTCCGCCATCCTGAACGCGATTTGCGGCGGACTTTTGTTATGGCGCCGACATTAGTGGGAGTCCTTTACATGGCGTTGTCGGTGGTCACGGTTGGGACGCATAGTTATGGGGCCGCCACCCATGGCGCGCCCTTAAGTCAATTGGTTGGGTTGGGGCTTGGTCATGCTGGGTCGATGATTACGGGCGCTCTCGCGCTGTTGATTACCATGGTGGCTATTCATGGCAATGTGGCCGGATTTTCCCGCATGGTGTACAGCCAGGCGCGGGCTGGTGTGTTTCCGCGATGGCTGGGCCGCGTTCATCCACGACGCGGTACTCCAACGGCAGCGCTAACAGCGTTGATGGTGGATTTCGCGGTGGTGCCGGCTGTATACAGCCTCACGCGAGTAGACTTGGGAACTCTGATTACCTGGCCGAGCACCGTATTTTTGGTGGTGTACATCATTGCCATGGCGTCTGCTTATAAATTAGTTGCGGGAACCCGACTGGGGCGAGTGCTTCCTCTGCTGCCCATAATCGTGTGCGGGGCTTTGCTGCCGTTTGCCGGGTGGGCGGTCATTTACCCCGTCTGCTTGGGGGGAGTGGGATGGATGATGGCGCGCGTGCAAAAATCTAGCGCGGTGTCAGTGAGTGAATCCCACAACAGCCATTCGTCCCTGAACAGATAAATGTCGTCGTTGTTCGACAAAACGGGTATTACCACGGGAAGCGGGGTACTGAATATTAGCCCATAACGGGTGGTTCCCGCCAACGGCTAAAGATTTTTGTTCCCCGCTAGGTCTCTGCAACGGCTGTCCTTGCCAGACTCTTCAGTGAGGCGCGTGGTCGGGGCCCGTTTATGCGCGCTAGGACTCACCAGGCCCCGCATTGCCTCTGGCTCTTCACCCGTGTTTTATTTAGCGTCAGGTGGGGAGCATCCTCACCATTTTAATGAGCGCCCTCGTTCTACCAAGCTATGAGTTTCCCAGAATTATTGGCGTGTACCAGTTTTTGCGCGGGGGATGTTCAGTTGAGCGCTATAGTGAGAAAATAATCCATATGAAAACAAATGGGCCGAAGTTATCAATAAGTCGAGAAAGGTTGAAACCATTTTAGTAGCGGTGGCGTTCAATCCGTACCATGAAACCAGGGGGTGGCGCCGTGATTGCGCGTAATGGTCCACCGATTCGCCATGTGGCGCCCCGAAGTCGCTTCCCGGCATTTATTTATACTCTGGCTATTATTGTGGCTGCCATGGTCGCCGCCGGTTACTGGGCCTTGCCGAAAGTTCGCCTCACGCAGAATAGTTTAGGCTTGGCGCGGGTGTCGTTAAGTGGGATTTCTTCTAAGGTCACCAGGGCCGCCTTTATAACCCCTTCGCGAACGATCCGGCTCCATTTAACCGGATCGAATTTGCTGCCGTCCGCCACGCTTATGCCGGGAGTGGCGGGGCGCCTCCGTCTGACCATTTCCGGTCCGCATCTTTTGCGTTGGCTCCCCGGGGACGTTCGCACCATTGAAAGGCCATTCGTGACGCCGTCCACGCCTCGCTTGCCTCATGGGACTATTCACCGCTCGCTAGGGGAGGGCCTGCGCCTTCGTTTTCGCGGTTCAGTTTCCGCCGTCCAAGATCAGGAAGCAGGCGCCGCAGTTAAAACCGTAGTGTTTTCCGCTCCGCGCCGCACCTTGCTATTGCCATTGCCCGCCGCTAAGCCCGGTCAAAGCGGCCAGGTGGTACTGCGTGTCAAAGCCAGGCCTTGGGAACCTTATTCCCCGGCTCGGGTGGTGACCTGGGCTAGTGTACCCGCGATTATGGCGCGAGAAGCACATCACGTCATTACTCCCCAGGGAAACTTGGAAGTGGTATTTTCTCAGCCTTTGCGGCAGCCGCGCCTCAACCGCTGGAGTCTCGCGCCCCAGGTTCCCGGTCATTGGCGGGAAGTGACCGCCAAAGAATTTGTTTTTACCCCCAGCACAAGTTACGGGTTTGGGCCCGGGGCGTTAGTGCAGGTTACCATTCCCGCGGGAGTGGACGGTCCCCGGTCCGATAGCGGTTCGGCGCTATCCTCGTCGGCTGTCTTACGGTGGGTGACCCCTCCCGGGTCTGTGCTTCGCTTGCAGCAATTATTGGCCAGGGAGCGATATCTGCCCCTCAATTGGGCGCCCTCGTCTCCTTCCAGCGCCCTTGATGCCGCGTACCAAGACAGCACCATCTATCATCCGCCCAACGGCACGTTTCATTGGCTGTATCCAAATCTTCCACGACAATTGTCTTCGCTGTGGGTTCCTGGGCAAATGACCCCCATTACCCTGGGGGCCATTATGCAGTTTGAAGCGGTCAATAAGCTGCCCGTGGACGGCATCGCGGGACCAGAGGTTTGGCGAGCTTTAATCCAGGATCGGATTGCGGGCAAGGTGAATCCCAATCCCTACACTTATATTTCGGTGACAGAAACTTTGCCGGAGAATCTGGAACTGTGGGTGGGTAATAAAATGGCGTTGTCCACCAAAACCAACACCGGACTTCCCGCAACACCCACGGCTTTAGGCACTTATGCCATCTACGAGCGGTTGCGGTTTCAAATTATGCGAGGAAAAAATATCAACGGTACTCATTATGCGGACCCGGTTTCCTGGATTAATTATTTCCACCGGAGCGATGCCGTTCATGGCTTTGTCCGCGAGTCTTATGGCTTCCCGCAAAGCCTGGGCTGCGTGGAAGTGCCCCCAGCCGTGGCGCGAAGAATTTTCAAAACGGTTGATTATGGCACTCTGGTGACCGTCAATCCGGTTGGGGTTGCTCCCGCACCGGCTCACTAATAGGGCGTCAATTTGGGAGGAATGGCTTTGTACGAATTTTGTCGGGTGCAGGGGCCCCACGTGCTTGTGCGGCCATTTACATTTGCGGATAGCGAAGAGCTTGCCCAGGTCCAACAATTCAATCGGCATGTTTTTGCTCCGGTAATGCCCCTTCGTGACGACAGCTATTTTACTAAGACGGCTCAGGCGGCCCAAATTGATTTGGATTTGCGGCAATGGCAACGAGACCGGGGATATGCGTTTGCCGTCCTTCATGAGAGCCGTTTGGTGGGTCGCGTGGCTTTGAAAAATGTTGTTCGCGGGGCTTGGCAAAATGCCACCTTAGGTTATTGGATCGACAGTCGTTGTCAGGGACGCGGGCTGGCTACGGAAGCGGTGCTGGGGGCACTGATGGCCGCTTTTGAGCACTTTAACCTGCACCGTGTACAGGCCGCCATTATGCCCCGCAATCTGCCGTCTCTCGCCGTTATTGCCAAGGCCGCTTTCTATTGCGAGGGCGAGGCTCCCCGATATCTATGCATCAATGGGACATGGGAGGATCATCGTATTTTTAGCATGACCCGGGAAGCATATCGATCCCCCGAAGGATTTTTCCTACAGCTGGGTTAGACGGTTCCCGCCTCAGGCAATTGATTTAGCCAGGCCGTAAACTCTTCCAGTTGACGGGCAACGCTGTCTTTGCCGGTGGCAAAGCTCTGCTGGCGGGCGTCCGCTAGTTGTTGGGGAGCAAGTTCGTCAATCCAGGCGGCGGGAATAGCTGGCGCCCATTGGGCCCAAACTTCGGCCGGCACCTCGGCAAAGCTTTGATAACCGGATTCAACGCATAGACGCACCAATTCGCCCACGCGATGATGCGCTTGTCGGAATGGCACACCCTCTTGCGCTATCCGGTCCGCTAAGTCGGTGGCGTTGCTGAATTGCGCAACAGCCGCCTCTTGCAACCGGGGTGGGTTGATGGTCAGATCACTGAGAAGAGGGGGCAGGATGTCCAAAATAGCTTGGACGGTGTCGACCGTATCAAAAATCGCTTCTTTGTCTTCCTGCATATCACTGTTGTAGGCGAGGGGAAGCCCCTTCATCACAGTTAACAGGCTTATTAAATGTCCGAAAATCCGACCGCTTTTTCCCCGCAGCAGCTCCGCCACATCTGGATTTTTCTTTTGCGGCATGATGCTGGAACCGGTGCTAAAGGCATCCCCCAGGGCAATAAATTGAAACTCGCGGCTAGACCATAACACCAGTTCTTCCGCGAGACGGCTGACATGCACCACAAAAATACTGGCCCAGCCTAAAAATTCCAATAGGTAGTCGCGGTCGGACACGGCGTCCAGCGAGTTGTGATAGAGATGGGCCAGGCCCAGCAGTTCGCGTGTGTATTCCGGATCGGTGGGATAGGGCGTTCCGGCCAAGGCGCCCGCGCCTAATGGAGAGACGTTGGCGCGTTCAAACCAATCCATCAAGCGGGTGTAATCGCGCTGAAACATGGAGCCATAGGCCAGCCAATGATGGGCCATGCGAACGGGCTGAGCCGGCTGCAGATGGGTATAGCCCGGCATAATGACCTCTTGCGTGCGCTGGGCCAGCGCGGCCAAGGACATCATGAGTTCCCGGCATTGAGCCGCAATGGCGCCTCCTTGCCGCAACATATAGAGATGCATGTCCAGCGCCACCTGATCGTTGCGGCTTCGCGCCGTATGCAGATACCCGGCCTCTTCCCCGATCAGCTCCTGCAAACGCCCTTCTACATTCATATGGACGTCTTCCCAGTCGGGCCGTGGTGCTAGAACCCCCGCCTCCCATTCGTGGAGAATGGTTTGCAGTCCTTGACTAATGCGTTCAGCCGCACCCGCGGGAATGATGCGGCTTTTTTTCAACATGGCCACGTGGGCCAGCGAGCCTTTGACATCATCTTGTAAAAGGCGCCAGTCAAAGCGCAGCGAGGACAAAAAAGTGGCCGCGCTTTCATGCAATGCGCGCGCGAATCGGCCGCTTCGGGCTATTCCGCTCACGATCGCGTCTTTTCTTTGGTGACCACTCCGTGCATTTGGCTGGAAAGCCCCCATAAGCGGATGAAGCCGGCGGCGTCTTGATGGCTGAACTGACTCGCCTCAAAAGTGGCCAATTCTTGAGAATATAACGAGCGCGGCGCGTCGACCACCGCCTCCGCTGTAGCTTGCCCTTTGAATAGCTTGACCGTGACGGTTCCCGTCACCGATTGATTGGCGCTGGTGGTGGCGGCCAGCAATACTTCGCGCAAGGGCGAGAACCAAAGGCCGTCGTACGTCAGCCGCGCCAGACGGTTGCCCACATCTTGCATGTAATAGGCTACCTCGCGATCCCATGTTAGCGTGGTGAGGGCGTGATGGGCCGCGTACAAAATGGTTCCGCCCGGGGTTTCATAGACGCCGCGAGACTTAATCCCTACCAGACGGTTTTCCACCATGGTGACCCGGCCGACTCCGTGCCGGGATCCCGCCTGATTGAGAGCCTCCACCAGAGCGGCCCCATTCAAGGCTTTTCCGTTGAGGGCCACGGGCGTTCCAGACGCGAAGGTAATGTGAATAAGCTCCGCCTGGTCGGGGGCATCGTCCGGCGCCGTGGTCCATGTATAAACGTTGGCCGGTACCGGTTGGGCGGGGTCTTCCAGCACTCCCCCTTCGTGGCTGACATGCCAGAGATTTTCATCGCGGGAGTATGGAGAAGCGGGCGTTGAATCGACAGGGATATGGTGGGCTGCCGCATAGTCCATTTCGTCCTGCCGCCCCTTCAAGTCCCACAGGCGCCAGGGGGCGATAATTTCTAACTGGGGATTCAAAGACATGACCCCGACCTCGAAACGGACCTGATCATTGCCTTTTCCGGTGGCTCCGTGCGCGACGGCTTGAGCTCCGAAAGCTTCCGCACCCTCCACCAGTTTTTGGGCAATCAGAGGGCGGGCAATGGCGGTTCCCAGTAAATATTGCCGCTCATAAAGCGCTCCGGCTTGAACCATGGGGAAGGCGTATTGTTCGATAAACTGCTGGCGGCAGTCGGGAATCCATACGTCGGTGGCCCCAGATGCCAGGGCTTTTTGCTTGAGTTTGGCGAAATCCTCGTGTTGGCCCACATTGGCTGTCACGGCGAATACCTCGGCATCATAGTGCTCTTTTAACCAGGGGATAATAACGGAGGTGTCGAGTCCTCCCGAGTACGCGAGCGCGATTCGCATGTTGCTAGCCTCCCAATACCGCTGAACTATCTGCTAGAACATGATACAAGACGCTCTTCTGAACCCACAAGCGGTTTTCGGCTTCGTCAACAATAGCCGATTGTTCGCCGTCCAGCACGTCAGCCGTCACTTCTTCTCCCCGGTGCGCGGGCAGGCAGTGCAGAAAAATGGCCTGCGGATTGGCTTGCGCCATGAGTTGGGCGTTGACCTGGTAGGACCCCATCACTTTATTTTTCAGTTCGCGTTGATCAGGGTCGTCGGCCATGGACATAAACACATCGGTCTCCACCACATGGGCACCGGAGGCTGCTTCGTTCACATCCTCGGTGACGTGGATAGCCGCTCCCGTTAATTGGGCTTCTTGTTTGGCCCAGTCGACCAAATCCGCGGGTGGCTGGAATCCTTGGGGACTGGCGATCCAGACGTCCATTCCCAGTTTGGCGCCCAGCACCAGCAACGAATTGGCCATATTATTTCCATCCCCAAAAAACGCCAGTTTAAGACCGCTCATATACCCGAAGCGCTCCCACACGGTCATCACGTCCGCCAGGGCCTGAAATGGGTGCATGTGGTTGGTGAGGGCGTTAAATATGGGACATGTGGCCCACTTGCGCCATTCCTGCAGCGTTTCATGCTCTTTGACACGGGCAATGACGCCCGACACGTAGCGTGACATCACGCGCGCGGTATCTTTAATAGGCTCACCGCGTCCCAATTGACTTTGGCCCCACTCAAAAACAACAGCCGAAGCCCCCAAGCTTTCAATGGCGACTTGAAACGAAACCCTGGTGCGGGTTGAGGGGAGTTCAAAAATAAGGGCGATATGATGCCCCTCAAGAGCGTGGCGAAACGCGGGCGAATAGGGCTCCTGCTTCATCACGCGGGCAGTGTACAAAACGCGCTGAATCTCGGCGGGTGACCACTCCATCAGCGAGAGTACGGAACGATTCTTTAAGGTTTCGTTTAAGGCGAGCATTTGTACCACCGGGGGTCCTCCTCAATGAGAATGAAATTAGTATACAGCCCATTGAATAAGTATGCAATGGGCTGCGTAAACTATGCACAAAGAGGAGTTTCTTCGCTACAATTCCAGTTCGGACTGCAGGGACTGTGCTGCCGCTTCGTCGGCCATTATTAGGAGAATGGTGTCGTCCCCCGCGAGCGTTCCCAGTACTCCGGGAATTTCAATATTATCAAAAAGCCAGGCAATGGAATGCGCGTGCCCTGGAAGAACTTTTAGCACCAGCAAGTTTTGTGCCCGGGCCAAGGAGGAAAAAACCTCCAGCACCCGATGCCGCACCGTTGGCCAGGTGGGGTGTGGGGTTTGTTGAGGGAGAGAATACTTATAGCGTCCATGGGAGCCTACCACTTTTGTTAGTTGCAACTCTTTAATATCGCGGGAAATGGTTGCTTGCGTGACGGTAACGCCTAGGCGTTCCAGACGACTTTGCAATTCTTCTTGGGTTTCAATTTCATAGTGGCTAACGATAGTCTTGATGTGCGCTAGCCTTTCGTCTTTAGTCATGAGTCGCTGCCTCTCTTTTATGGATTATCTCCAAAGACACCGTACATGGATAGTATGCCAGAAGCAATGCATGGTTCAATGGTTTGTCGCGCTTAAGGGTCGTCCTCCATGGTCGCGATTGATGCCGGCAGCATCCCTTCCACTAAAAAGATGAACGCGGCCACCAGCAATACACCGATAAAGACGCGATGAATTCCCTGCGATAACGCCCCTTGCACATAGTGCAAAACTACGCCGGAAAGGCGAGATATGCCTCCTATGGCTAAGCCCGCGGCATTTAGATTGTGGGGCAGCCGCGCGGCAACCTGGGCGGGAGGGTGTACAAATGCCAGCGTTAAAGCCGCGTTGAC
>JAJYTS010000072.1 GCA_021792935.1 Bacillota bacterium
CCGCGAGAGTTGACCCGTTCCCATGCCGCACACGGTCGTCCCCCTCGCGTACGCTGAGACTACTGGTCCCGCAGGGGACTGGGATCATCAGGCCGTGCCGACCCATTTTTTGACCCTCGCCCCCGGCGAGGGTTTTTAAGCATTGGACTATTCTCTGGAAGGAAATGACACGATATGCCCCCAGGACATTGGTCGCATCGTAACCATCGGCAAGCTATTGAAGATCGGCAACGCGCACTGCGCCGCTTGCCGAGGTGGCAATCTGAGGACGAACGCATTTTTGAGTGGGATGTTGATCCAGACAAGCTGGCGCCCTTTATGGAATCGCTAACCGGGCAAATGGTGATGCCGGTTTCGGTGGTAGGCCCAGCTCATATTGAGATGGGAAGACACGAATGGCAGGATGGCCATTTTAAGGAGCTGGAGCGATTCGCAGACGATGTCTATATCCCCTTGGCCCATACGGAAGGGGGATTGTCTATGTCCATGCAGCGGGGTATCAATGTGTTAAATCGCACCGGCGGCATCCAGACATATTTATTGGGCGATATGATGACCCGCGACTCCTGTTTTGTTTTTGACTCGGGGGACCAATCCAAAGCTTTTTTTGACTGGATCGAAGAGGAACGTCAAGATTTGATAGCATGGTTGAACAGCCCAGACCACCCCGGCAAAAGAACTAAGCCTGGCCAATCTGTTGCTGACGTGTCTAGTCATGCCGTCTTGTTGGACATTGATACTCAACTGGTCGGTTCGGTCTGCCATTTGCTTTATCGGTTTAGTACCGGCGAAGCCTGCGGCCCCAATATGATTACCCGCAACGCCTACGCTTTGAACCGGGAGATTGTGGGCCGAATCGACGCGAAGCCCTGGCGTCTCCTCAACTTGTTTTTGGAGGCCAACATGGGCGGTGACAAGAAGCCCAGTCATGAACACTACAACGGCGGGCACGGAAAGACCGTGATGGCGGTTGGCAGACTTACCCACCGGCACTTGCGACAGTACCTTAACACCTCGGTTGATGAGATTAAGCGCCTTGAGTGGACAGGACTACATGGCTCTAACGCCAGCGGAATGCAGTCGTTTGCGTTTACCCCGGCCTCAGCGGTGGCCGCCATATTTCTCACAACGGGTCAGGATTTAGGGATGGTCGCGACAAGCAGCATGGCTCACGCCACCATACAGGAGCTTCCCGACGGAGCCTCTTTTAGCTTGCAATTAGGCGGAATCGAAGTGGGAACGATCGGGGGAGGAACGGCCTTGCCTCACGCGCAAACCTATCTTCGTCTGCTAGGCTGCCAAGGACCGGGATCGGCCCAAAGGCTTGCGCAAATTATCGCGGCAGCCGCATTGGCTTTGGAAGTCTCGGCCTCGGCCTCCATGGCCAGCCATGGTAGTGAAAACTTTTTTCGCGCGCACTTGGAACGGGGAGGACATCGAAAGTCTTAGCCGTGACAGCTGGCGTGATGCACCAAATGGGACTGACACAAAAGGGCTACGAAACAGGTGTCACATGCCGAGGCTTTCAGGCCCTCAAACTTGGTGGACAAATCCTGTGCGGCGGCCTTAATTCCCTCGCCAACACCTCGAAAAACGCGCTTCACCGGCCCATCGCCGTCGTCTGAATGATAATCCACGGTGAGACCGATACGTTGTGCCTTATCTTCAATTTCGGCGCGCAATTCGTCCAAGAAGAGGCGACCGTCAATATTTAGGCAGTCCGCGTCTTGGGTGAGATGCTCATACATATTGTCCATCGTTTCCAACAGTTCATCCTTCATTTTGACCAGGACTTTGACCCGGTCACGGTCAAGCAGAGGAAGCGCTTGCTTCAGATAATGCTGAGCAAAGGCTTGATGGCGGGATTCATCTTGCAATATGCGTCCCGATAAATTGCCGAAAAGCGCTTCCGGCTGGGATCGGGAAAAGATTTGATAAAAGTTCTTCGCGAAAATGTCTGAAATGAGGATTCCCCATACCCAGTCAATCCGGTCTCCTTTGCGCAGCCGATTATGATACCTGAGCATCGAGGGCATCTGACGCACGCTCAGGGGATCTTCTTGCAGTCGACTGTATAAGCGGGTAAGCACCTCAAAGTGGCGTGCCTCATCCATTAAAAAACTGCTTAAATAAATTTGCGAGGTGGTTTCCCCCGCCATGGCCATCTGCGGCAAGACGGTGCTAGCCCCAATCATAGCCGACTGCTCTCCCAGGTATACCGGGGTCAGCATGTGCGCTAGGGCGCGCGATTGCGCGTCTCCCAACAGCAGCGGTTGTTGCCATTCGACATCGGAGACCGTCCACTGAGCTTTAACACCCTTATGAAATAGCCGGATTAATAAATCCTCTTCAAATTGAGGGAAAACCTTTATCACGGACAATTCCTCCATAGTCGACCGAAATCGGCATCGAACCGCCTATCCTTTTAAATGCCAGCATCCCGCAGGATATCCTTACCACTTAAGAATAGATCAAGTCTCCAAGTGGCGCAAACACTCCATTCCCGGGAACTCAGGATTGACTCTAGCAGTGATAGCAAGAAGGCCCCGGCAATCGGGGCGTTCATGGCAATCGTGGCATCTTTTCCTGAGCCGCCCGTGGTCGGTTTTCGTCATGATTGTCTCACCATCACCGTAACGGCGGTCAATCCGGAGGTGGGCTCATTATTGGGGACTACCCAGATCCGTACGTTGGCTCCAACCTTTAAGGCGGTTAAATCCCCCTGAGGCATGAAATACGCTGTTTGCGAAGTAACATCGACGACGGCTGGCGCCCTTTGTCCGGTCACATCGACGCTAATTTGCGAGGGGGTGATTTTTCCAATGACCCCGTTAATTGGGGGAAAGTTCACTTGCACCAGTCGCGCTTCCAATCCGTTGTCAGATGTTCCCTCGCCGTTTACGGAAACGCGGTACCCTTCCTTGAGATAGTTAAATCCGGACTTTCCAGTGACCTGCGGTTTTCCCGGAGCCATAAACTGGGTTTGGTCCGTTAAGGTAATTTGGCGGGACAAGTTCGTCAAATCCCCATTGGGATCTTCGACTGTCACGGTCATGTGCGGGGTATCTAGCTTAGTTATTTCGCCTCGCAGGGCTACGACAATCGCGGGCTTGCCCATTACTGTACGGGCCAAATTGGTTGCACTGGTTCGGTACGCGTAATGAATGACGACTAACGCGGCGAAGATTGCCACCAGCCATCCCGCGGTCCGCCTGGAAATGTTGAACCGTTTTTTGTTCATGTCCAATCCCTCCCGCTAGGACTTATTCCGTCCTGGCGGGATTTAGTCCAGCCATCCTTTTGATTGGGGCCTTAAATTGGCTGTGGTGATGCTTAGAAAGTCGGTAAAATAATGGTAGAGGATTATCGCAGGATCCCCTGACGGGGAAATGCCGCGCTAGGAAAGGCTGAATGGGGAATGACGGAGCCGGACGTGGGGATCAATGGTTTGGAAGAGACGCCGTTACTCAACCTATTAGCGCGTTACGCCGAGCGCGGAGGTGAGCGTTGGCATACTCCGGGGCATAAAGGCCGCCGCCCCCGGGGCGGGGATTTTTTAAAGTGGGAATATGACATCACGGAAATTGAAGAGATATTGCGAGCGCCTCATGTGGTGGAGCAATCTCAGCAGCTGATGGCGAAAAGTTATGGTGCTGATCAAACCTGGTATTCGGTTGCCGGGGCAACGCTTCCCGTGGTGGCGGGAATTTTGGCCGCCTTCCCATTTGGTGCCACGCTTTATGCGGATCGCAACCTGCATCGCTGCGCGTTATCGGCTCTGCTTATGGCAGGGTATCACGTTCGCTGGCTCTATTCGACGGTGTTGGAAGCGGGGTTGGTCCTGCCTTTACGGGAGTTCCCGGAAGACTTTTCGGGAGCGGCCGGACTCGTCGTGACCCGGCCGACTTATGATGGATTGGCGGCGCCCTTGGAAAGCGTGATTGCCAGCGCCCACGATCAAGGGTTGGCGGTGGTGGTGGATGAAGCGCATGGCAGCCACTGGCAGGGGGCGGAATATCCTTTTTCGGCTATCGGACTAGGGGCGGATCTGACGGCACACGGGGTGCACAAAAGCGAGGCGTCACTAACGCAGACGGGACTTTTGCATCTTAAGGGAAGCCGGGTCTCTCCCTGGCAAGTGGAGCGGTGGTGGCGCATGCTGCAAACCTCTAGTCCTTCCTATTTATTGCTGGCGTCCTTGGACCGCTTGCAATGGGAGCGGCGGCGCGGGCGACTGGCGGAGGACTGGCGGCATTTGGCGGGTGAGGCCCGTCAATTGTGGGAGGCGTTGGAGCAGCGGGGTGTGGCGGTGCTACAAAAGTGGGCCGAAGGCCAGGGTTTTGCTGTCGACCCGGCTCGTTTGACGCTGCTGGGCGATGGAGCGGATTTTCGCAAGCGACTAAGCCGATTTGGCGAAGTGGAGAAGACCACGCCTGGCAGTTGCACTCTGCTGTTGGCTCCCGGTCAGAAATTGGCGGAGATATCGCGGGCGTTTGAGAATTCGCGCCCAGCCTCGGGTTCCCTGGTTGAATTGCCTTACCCTGTGCTGCCGACGGTAATGAGCGTGCGGGAGGCCTGGGAAAGAGAGGGGCGGTGGGTGCCGCTTGGCGAAGCCGCAGGATGTATTGTTAAAGAGGCCTTGACGCCTTATCCTCCGGGCGTCCCTTTGGCGGTTCCGGGTGAATTGCTGGAAGAGCACGTATTGGAATGGATTTGGCGGTGGATAAAAACGGAGCCGGGTCCGCTCGAGGGATTACGGTATCAGGAAGGGCGGCCGATGGTGTGGGTGGTCAAGTAGAGCGTCGGGGACTTCTAATCTCATTGGAGGGACTGGACGGGGTGGGAAAGACCACCCAAATTGAGCGTTTGCACGTGTGGTTGCAAGAACGCGTTCAAGAAGTATTATGTTTGCGTGAACCGGGTGGGACCGAATTTGGGGAGATGCTGCGCCAGCTCATTTTGCATGGCGCGGAGGTATCCAGCGGTCTTGCTGAGTTTCTTGTGTTCGCGGCCGCCAGGGCAGAGTTAATGGAAACAGTGGTGCTGCCCGCCTTATCCCGGGGGGCTGTGGTTCTGATGGATCGGTTCATTGATTCCAGCGTCGCTTATCAAGCCTTTGGACATGGTCTGGATCCCGATGTGGTGATGGAGATTAACCGACTGGTCATAAAAGGCTGCACCCCGGATTTGACCTGTTGGCTCCGTGGAGAACCTTATGCTCTGGATTCTGGAGACAGGATGGAAGTGCGGGGTGCGGACTATTTTAGACGGGTGGAGCAGGGATATGCTTGGTTGTCGGAACAGGAGCCGGAACGTTGGCTCGTTATCAACAGCCGACAAAACCCTGATATAATTTTTGACACGGTGACGACGCGAATTAACCTTCTGCTGGATAAAAGCCTAGGAGGGAAAAACCGATGAAGCTCATTGTGGCGATTTTGCAGGATAAAGATGCCGGTAAAGCGGTGGCGGAAATTAACCGGCGCGGGTTTCGCGCCACGAAACTTGCCAGTACCGGGGGATTTCTCAGGGAGGGCAACACCACGATTTTAGTGGGAGTGGAAGAGGTTGATGTGGAGCAAATATTGGCGGTATTGCGCCGAACCAGTTCGG
Source organism: Bacillota bacterium (assembly GCA_021792935.1). Taxonomy (GTDB): domain Bacteria; phylum Bacillota; class Sulfobacillia; order Sulfobacillales; family Sulfobacillaceae; genus Sulfobacillus_B. The sequence continues at coordinate 5,614 of JAJYTS010000072.1, forward strand.
TTCGTCATGAGACATTGACCCCACAGACGCCTAGTCATAGCGGGGAGCCCTATGTTCCGTTTCCCGTCGATGTGACGGTGGGTGGGGCCACGGTGTTTGTGGTGGACGTGGACCGCTATGAAAAGTTTTAGTCCGTGGCCTCTGCTTGATCGCATGATATCGCTTGAGCAGTCCGGCAATTTGGCGCAGGCGTTGTTGATAAGCGCGGAGCTGGACTCGGGCGCCTTAATTCGAGAGCGGCTGGTACGGGCGCTTTTGTGCGAACAAGATCGCGCGGCTGCTTGTGAATGCCGTTCCTGTCAAGCTCCTCTGGATTCCCATCCGGATTATATTGAATTAGTTCCCGCCCCACGCAGTATAGGTCGTGATGCCGTTCGGCAAGCGGTTGACATTCTATCCGCTGGCCCCCTTTGGTCCCGGACTAAGGTTATCGCCTGCGTTCCCGCCGATGCCCTGGGCGACGCCGCGGAAAGTTTTTTGTTAAAACATTTGGAAGAGCCGCCTCCCTATGCCCGGTATGTTCTTATGGTTGAGAATGCTGACACCATGATTGCGACCATTCGCAGCCGCTGCCAACTCTGGCGGTTTGCGCGAGACGCGCGGGTGGAGCTGATCGAGGATGATATGTTGGCTCAGCTGAAAAAGGAATCCTTAACTGTCGATCGGGTGGTGCGCGCCGCTTATTGGGTGCGCGAGCGGTACCGGGTAACGGGATTGACATCATGGCTTCAGGTTTGGGAAGTGCTAGCCGAGGCTTGCCGGCAGATTGAAGCCAATGGCAACGAGGATTTGGTCCGTGCGCGTGTCTTGCGCGCATGGCCGCTCGGTTCATAATGTGGTGGGTTTATATTATTCGCTGCGGGGATGGCAGTTTTTACACCGGAATCGCTCGTGATGTCAATCGACGCGTATCGGCTCATAAGAAAGGACGCGGGGCGCGTTATACCCGAGGCCGGGGTCCGTTAACCTTATGGTGGTGCGGGGGGCCCTTGAACCATCAACAGGCACTATCCGAAGAGCGGCGGATCAAGCGTTTGAGCCATCAGCGCAAGGAGTCCATGGGGGGATTGTCATCGCCGATAATTTAACAATGGCGGATCAGCAGGCATTGCAACCGGGCACTTTATATCTTGTGGGAACTCCCATCGGCAATCGGGGAGACTGGTCTGCGCGCGCCCGGTCCGTTTTGCAATCGGTGGACTTGGTTCTGGCGGAAGATACCCGCGTTACCGGTCTTTTGTGTCACACCACGGGTATTTCGGTTCGTTTGGAGTCCTTTCACGCGCATAACACGGCGCGGCGCATACCTGAGGTTATTCTTCGGCTTCAACAAGGGCAAACCATGGCGTTGGTGAGTGATCGGGGGATGCCTACGATTTCAGACCCTGGTCAGGAATTGGTGGATGCTCTCTGGCTTCAGGGGCTTAGAGTGTCCGTGGTGCCCGGGCCTTCAGCAGGCGTGGCCGCATTTTCCGTATCTGGATTTCCCGCGCCCTATGCGTTTTGGGGCTTTTTGCCGCGTTCAGGCGAAGAGCGTCGAGCAGCACTGGAAGCATTGGCGCAATGGCCGCATGCCGCCGTCGTGTATGAATCGCCTCACCATATAAAACGAACCTTAATGGATTTGATGGAGGAGGTAGGTGAGCGCGACGTCCTGTTGGCGCGGGAGATTACCAAACTCCATGAGGAATTTTGGCGCGGTCCCTTGTCGCAACTGGCGGGTGACGTGCGGGAATGGCGTGGTGAATGCGTGTTGGTTTTGGGTCCCCGCAAAAAAAATCCCGGAAGCGGCAAAGTTGATTGGAATCAACTTGTCTCCCGGGTGAACAGCATGGTTTCACAGGGCTTGCACCTGAGCGAGGCTATCCGCCAGGTTGCGCAAGAAAACAGGGTGTCGCGCCGCGATTTATACCAGCGAGTGCATCGCGATTAAACGGCTTCCTTGTTTAAATCCTTTAAACATGATTGGCAAACATTTTTGCCTCGAAAAGTCTCGATGCCTTCCGCGTTTCCACAGAAAATGCATGCCGGTTCGTACTTCTTTAAGACAATTTTTTCTCCATCTACGTATATTTCCAGCGAGTCCTTGTCGCTAATATGCAGGGTGCGGCGCAACTCAATGGGAAGCACGACGCGACCAAGCTCATCAACGCGACGGACAATACCAGTGGATTTCATAGTAAGTCCCTCCTTTCGATTTCGACATTATGATACCAGTACTATACCAGAAATTCCAAAATATAGTCAAATAAAACCCGAAATTTGTCGAAAAAAATAATGTTGTGTCTTGGGAATATTTATCAACGTATACAGCCTATCAATAATTATGAGCTCGTGGGATTTTCGTCTTAGTTAGCCTGGCAGCGTTATACGGTCTGGGCTGGCTGGCGGTTTGACCCTTGCTCTCAGCCGTGGGCAGTCCAATCTCGATGGTCCAAATAACGGGCGGCTTGCCGCGCGAGGAATCGTGTTGGCGGCGCTAATCGGTTGACCCGGTCATTATGGGCAAGATCCTGCTCGCCGTGTTCTGGAAAGCCCGTGGTAGCCAAATTACGCCGCAAAAGTATTCGGCAAAGTTAGAAGAGACGACGCGAGCCACCTGTTCATCGGTCTCTGCGCACGTTTTAACTTTCGGCGATAACGCTGCGGAATCAAATTTACTCAAAATGGCTCCCGCTTCGTACACGGATGAGCTAAATGTTTTTAAATGGGGATACAGCATCTCCTGTGGGACTTCGCCCCCATTCCCGGCGATTCATGCTGTGAACTATCGACCGAGGGCTAATGGCCAGTCTCCGGATCCGGGTCTCCCCATACGGTGCCGAAGTCACGCCGTCCATGAACTAAGGCGAGCACCCATATTGCATCCGTGTCGATACGGTAAATGAGACGGTAAGGCGGCACGATGAGTTCGCGAAGTTGCGGATGGGCTAGCCCGGGCACTTGTCGCCCGCGGAGAGAAAGAAACGAAAGAGGATCGGCCGGCGGCGAGAATTTCCATAATCAGTGACGCCGCATAATGGGGCGAATCACGCTCAATGTATTCGGCAGCAGCTTCGAGGTCGCCCAACGCGGCCAGGGTCTAGTTTACTTGTCGGTCCATTTGGCCATCCGCCGCCTAACCTCTTCGTGGCTCAGCACCCGGCCGGCGCGCATATCCTCCAGACCCCGCTCCACCTTCTGCTGCACGTACAGGTGATACTGGACGTCCTCTACGGTGCAGTCATCCGGTAGACGCTCAATCAATTCACGCAGTTGTTCTTTGGTGCTCGCCATCGCCCAATCCCTCCTTATATGCCCTCCATTTGTACTCTCAGTGTATCACGCTCCTTAGCCCCGACTACAATGCGGCTGATGTGTTTACGTCCCCGTAAATGCGCAAGATTCCCGGCCCGCCGTCGTCACTTATTGTGTGTGAGGTACCACGATCCCCAACCGCCGATAACGAAGACAGCAAGAAGTCCCTGTAAAAATATCCACCGATGAATCCATTCAAATCCGTATTGCCCAGTTAACCCGAAGCGACAAATACCCATGAGCACGACGGTAACAGAGGCGACCCACTGCAACTATAAGGAACGTTTCTTTGGCATTGGATTCTCCTCATCTGTGGGGTTGAACCCGGGACGCAACATGATGGTAGCTGAATCCGTCCCCAGAATACCGCTTCGCGCTAGCACAGGCCGCGTTGCGTATTTTGGAGATCGCCCCCCGAATCGTTAAGACTATTTAGAAAGCGGCGCTCGATCCCTGGATGGCACGGGTCGCGGCGAAAGTTATCTTTTTATACACGAGGTTCTAGAGCCCCTAGAGTTAGAAAGAAGGACTGTGCTCACGGTAAGCGCAATAGTGATGGCCGCGATAGCGTTAGGGAGTCAGTCCGGAGGCAACGCCTGTTTCTGCCAGCGGTTTGTGGGACAATGGCAGTAGGGGATGATCATGGACACGGGAGTAGGACCGTGCTCATTGGTTACGCACGGGTTAGTCGTCAACGCCATGGACCTATGGAATACGCGGTACAGGGACTATCGCTAATAACTCACCAATAGTCGTAATTTGTAGGGAATGTGGATGGTAGAAGAGGAGAGGGCAAGCGAATGACAGTCGAGGATTTGGAACAACTGGCGAGCGGTAAAGGCTAGCCTCCGTCACATCCGGGGACCTTGGCCGAGATACTTCTTCAGAATTTCGGGAGTACCGACCTAAAGCTTCGGGATACGCTGTCGTTTACCCTGCTGGAACGCCTCGTTGAGGACGACCTCTTAAGCCAGGGTCACCTGCTGTCCCTGTTGCAGGTAGCCCTGGATGACCATCATCTATTGGCGGGAATCGGCGAAAGCGGTACCGATAGTGTGTTTGGGCGAAGCTTCTCGGTCCTTGTGGCTCCCATGGTATTAGGGCCGGATCTCGGTGCGGGTGAGTTGTCTGAGGATGTGGTGGTGTGGACGCTGGATCGTGTGCTGGCGTATGCGTGGGCAGAGCGGGACTGGCGTGGCTACATAGCGGGTAAGGGCTGGGCACATGCGGTGGCGCATACCGCCGATGCGCTATCGGTAGTAGGTCGGCATCCCAAGACCCCGGTGGCACGGGTACCCGATGTGCTGTCCGCTATTCACCATCTAGCGACACTTCCTTATCCGTTGGGATACCTGGAGGACGACCGCTTGGCGATTGCCGCCTACCAGATCCTCCAGTCTGGCAGTCTCAGTGCTCCCGT
>JAJYTS010000073.1 GCA_021792935.1 Bacillota bacterium
GATCTCAACGAAATACGACTCGTTAGATGAAGGGAAGAACCATGATGAAAAAACGTTGGATTGAAGGTGGCATTTTGGTTTCCGGCATGGTTGCTGTTCTCGCCGCGGCGACACCAACCTTTGCCTCCTCAACTCCAGAGGGCCCTGGACAGGGCCAGGAAGCGGAATCGAATCTTTCGCTGTCAGTCACCATCAAAAATGGGGACTACGTCTTTCAGGTAAGCGGAATTAAAAATCTTAGGGCGAATACGGAGCTTTATTTCCGCGCCCTGACCTCGTCACAAACGGCCAGCTTTGATGGAACCTATTCCAAGCCGAATACGTCGGACGATGATCAGGGAACCATTCTTCCCGCGACCGACTTTACGGGCGTTGGTGGCGCGCTATTGTCGGGGCATCACTTGCCGAACACGGAGACATTCACGATGCCGATTGGTTCGATGCCATCGGGAACTGCTTCTGTGACCGTTGCTCAATATTCTATTGACCGGACTGCCGAGCATGCGGGAGAAGGAATCGCTTCCTTACCCACCATTCCCCCGGGCCAAATGCCGGAGGTGCCCTATGCGGCGGCGTTGCCACTGGTGGGAGTGGGAGCCGGTCTGTATCTGTGGCGGGGTCATCGGCGCCACGCCTGACATCAGTCGAAGCGGTCACGGGTGTTTGGGGGCAGCCGCGGCTTTGACACCCTTGGTTAACTTAGTGGCTTAGGCCAATGAACTCTTTCGGACCTCGGGTACTACATAGGCAACATCCGAGGTCTTGTATTGCGGTTTTATATAGGTAACGGGCCAAAGACCCACAGTCGCTTGCTTGATGGATATGGGATAGGCGGGGGGCCTTCGACAAGTGACAGTTGTGCGGACGGCCCTACACCCGGCCTTATGGCCCCGCTATGCCGTTCCCCCCAGTGGCGGTCAACCATCGTTCTTCAACCTCCCAAGGCGGGGTGTTGGGGTGTGACGATAGGGGGTCGGATGAGTCGAGAGGCTAGTTCTCAGGGCTCCTCGGGGTGGAATTCCCCGGGGCTGCTCGCTCCACTACAGGCGCACTACGGAGTTCCCGCTTCGTGAGAGCGATAGTGAGCTCGCCATGAGGCAAAATGACGCCCATGAGTCCGCTTCCGGTTCATAGCCAACTTCGACCGGGATTGCCCTGCGGAGTTTACTCGTTTGGGTGAGACGACGCCCTTTAATATAGAGAAATGTGGCGGATTTTAACCTGACGTTGATACTCGTCGTGACACTGCATTGGATTATCGCCCCGCCTATACTAACGTTGTCAACGAGAAATATGTTCCGGACCAAGCTGGGAAACCGCCACGTAGAAGTCTAGACACCAGTGGGGGAATGGCTATGGCTCATAAACCTGCGGGTCCGCGTTTATCTAAACGGGAACGGGACACATTGGACCTCATTATACAAGGTATGCCAATTGACCGCGTGTCAAAAACGTTGCGGCGGTCTCCCAAGCTCATAGAGCGCTACGTCCACCAAGGCCTGCGAAAGTTGGAAAACTGGTCCGCGGAAGCAGCCCTTGGCCCCAGTCACAATTCCGCGCAGGATCGAGAACTGGGATTTTTGCGGCCGCAGGAAGCCGAACGCGCCATTTCCCGCATTATATCCGCCGTTGGACCGACTTGGGCGTGCTTAGTCCTGCTGGCCATTCCGGACAAATCCCGGTCACAGGATAGGTTGGTTGTCGCCGATGCCATCGGCCGACATATTAAGCGGGGCTTGCGAGGGACAGATGTCGTCACAAAGTGGGGCTCCACGGAATGGGTGATTTTCTTGCCCCGCATCGCGCCGGCTCCCATTAAGAAGGTTATCCAACGGCTGCGCGATGGGCACAACACGCCGTGGGCCGTCTATATCGCGGCTCGCCAGCCGCAGGCCGGCGAGTCCTTTGGGGTCGTGGCCACACAATGTCACCAGCAGTTGCTTGCCCAATATGTTGCCGAGGATTTGGTTAGTTACGTGCAATCGACTCGAGAGCGGTGATAAGCGGAGCGTAAACAAGCGTCCCGGATGCTTTAAAGTCTTCGCGGCGGGCAATCAATAAAGTGCGCCGGTTAGTCAAATACGGCCTTAGCTAATCGCTCCAGTGCGTCTCGATGGTTGCGAAAATATGTGGCGCGTGAAACATGCAGCATCTCCGCCAATTCCTCGTGTGTGCCGCGGCGATCAAGATAGTAGAGAACGACAACGGTCTTGCCCCCGGCGCGGTCACCCAAATCGGCCGAATTTAAGGCGTCGAGGAACCACGCACGGAAGCTCACTCTGGTGGTGGAGACACTGTTCCAATAGGTGGTGACCTCTCCATCATAGTCCTCGATCCCTTCTCTCAAGGCACGCAAGACCGATTGCACTACAGCCACCGGGTCTCGTGGGGGATGCCCTGCAGGTGGAGATACCAAGACCTCAAGCCACTCAAGAAATTTCGATTGTCCCAGCTTTAAGTGCCACTGAGTGTCGCTCACACGCTGGAACTGTAAAATTTCTAAGAGAGAGTCCAATGAGGTTTCTCTACTTTGCACCGTCCATTCCACGTCATCATAAAGATGGAACTGGTCAGCGACATGCGAGACAAGGTGAGCCAATGCCTGCGGATTTCCTGCATCCCACCAAGTCCCCTCCACCAGCAATCGTCGAGGTGCTGGGGACCTTAGCACGGCCGATGCCATATGGGTCCCGCGAGGCTCAGCCAGCCGTACGAAGCCTTCTATGTTCGGGGATGGAAGCTGACATTCCACCAACAATTCGCCGTCGTCCACGTTGAAAACCGCCTCACCGAGGTGGGGACGGACGAACCGGGATAAAGGCCCCCAAGCATGTTGGCGGGGGGTAACCCCGGCTTGCACACGGCCTAGATAGTGTTCGGCCGCTGTTCGCGTCCAATGCTCCCACATCCAGGGGCGAACCTTTTGTACCGTTTCGGCAATTTCTTCTCGTAGACGGGGGAACAAATCATAATATCCCCCTCGGTACGGGTGAACGAACGGGAGAGCAATAAACTCGTCCCAGAGATCGTTGACCAAGGTGCGTCCGGCCACACGGGCCAGCCAATCGCGATTGAACATTGGCGTCACCGAAGCCGCCGCGATGATGGTGTCAATGCGATCGGTCGGGTGACCCGCACGCCACATCAAGCGGCGAGACCCTGGATGGCAGATTTGCTCAATAAGGTAGCCGGCGGTGTCTACGGGATTGGCCATAAAGGCCCACTGGCTGGTTGGCAACGCGGTTTCTTCGAGCAGCGACAGACCGTCTGATATGGCCGACAAGAGTTGAGGACGACCGTGCGACATTTCAATGGTGCGCGTGAGTACCGTCGGATCGGTCAATCCGCGTGAAACCAATAGGGATCTTGCGGCGTCACTATCCAAATCGCCTAACTCGATAACTTGTATACAGCCGCGTGTATAGGATTGTGCCGGCCATAGCTGCAGAGGCGAGGTGCGTCCGACCAACACAACCATGGCACCGTGGCCAACGAGTTCCAGGAAGGTTGACATTAACCATTCGCGATTAATCTTCACTTGGTCGAAATCATCGACTATCCATAATAGCGGTGCGGCAGCGCACTGGGCCGTGAGCAGTCCCACTAGAGCATCCATTGAGGGATTCTCGTCGAGGCCTAATTCCAACAGCCGGCCAACGTGCTGCGTCCAAGCCAGCTCCGATTGCCCAGCCTCATCGCCGGCAGACCACAAAACGGGATCGCCTCGTTCAGAGACATATTGAAAAACATGACGCATGAGAAAGGTCTTGCCTATTCCAGCCGGTCCCCATAAATAGAGGATGGCGGGGGTATGGTGCTTGGGCCAACTGCTTAATAAGTTCCACGGATCGTCGCGGCCCACCAAGTCTTCCGGCACTTCGATAGGGTCCCGGATCCCGATGTTTTTGATGTTTGGCGTCATATGAAGTCACTCCCCAACAAGAGTGGTCGTATAACTATTCGTCAACGAACGCCAGAAATCGTGTATTTTTACAACAACAAGGATTATACCGATTATAATGTAACTTATGGTCTAAAGGGAATCTCTCACTACTGGCCAACAAGTATCAATGCAAGTCTCATATTTCATGACGAGACGGTTCCGCCGCGAACCTTCACCAAATAATAAATAGCCTCCGAGGTGTCCTAACTCCTCGTGGTGTGGTTGGTCGTAGAGGGATTTTACGCTTTAGAAGGTTCTTCTGGAAAGATAGTGGGTATATTGGCCTTTGTTACGGATGTCCGGGAACGCCCCTTCGCCTGTCCCTTGGAATTCCGGGCCACTAAACGATAGCCAAAGTAAGTAACCATTGAGGCTAGTGCAATACCCAAGAGTTTGCCCCAGAGCGCATCTGCTGAGCCCATCCACTGCGTTATCAGGCCGGTGGTAACCACTTGAATGGCAACTCCCATACTCGTTACCACGTAAAATCCACTCGCTGAAAGGCGACGTCGAAATGTGTAGCGGGAGTGCAGCGCATAGCCCACGATACTCGCGAAAAACCACGCCAACAATGACTCGGCGCCGGCTTGAATCCCGTTGTTGTTGGGCGACCAGAGCCTAATTAATGCCCAATATGCCGCGACGTCGGTCAGACTGTTGACAATGCCTACCAGGCCAAAACGAGCGACCTGGCCAACTTCGCCGGCACGGTCGCGCCGCAGTATTTGCCCATGCGCCCATGCCATTCGCAACAGTGAGGGACCGCAGGCCAGCATCGCCCAGAGATTGGCGCGGCGGCGGCGTACGCTTTTTTGCATCACGGGCACTTCGATAATCCCCAGATGGTGATCTGAGGCACGGAGCAAAGTTTCAATGTCGTACAACCAACCGTCTTCGCGACCATCTGTCAGTGCTGTCCGAGCAAATTCCCCGGGGAACATCTTCAAGCCCGCCTGGGTGTCTTTCACCGGCAGCTGCAGCGCCAGAGAGGCAAGCTTGTGGGCCGCAACCGAGGTGTATTTTTCCCATGTCGTTCGGCCATCGACGACACGAGATGCAATAGCGCAACCGTTGTTGGCGCATGCTACCATGTCCGCCATGAGCGGTAAAGCGGCGACTGGGTACTCCATATCAGCATCGATAAACCCGACCAAGTCTCCATGTGTGTACGCAAATCCGGTACGAATAGCAAATCCTTTGCCGTGGTTTGTCGCTAATGCGACTACATGCACTGCTTCCGGGTGTTGTAAAGCAATTTCCATGGCTTCATCGCGGGTAGAATCGGTCGAACCGTCATCTACCACGATTATTTCTACGGTGCGTCTAGTGTTTGAAAATGCATGGCGCACCGACTCCACAGCCGAACCAATGCGGCCCGCTTCATTGTGTGCGGGAATGACAATCGAGACCAATGGAGTGTCGTCTGTGTCGATTCCAGGATATGCATTAGTATATTGGAGCATTAGCGGCGCCTCCTCAGGTTTCTATGGCCATCATAGGGGGGAGGATATGGCGCCGCAGTCCCTGGCCACGTCCCAACTTAGGTCTCGTATCGGGTCACGTCGGTCCGGGATTTATTCGGGTGTGAGGTCCAATTGCGGGTGCATGATCGGTGCGAAAAAGGGCGGCGCTCCTGATAGAACGCAATCCGCTGCGCCACCCCGTTGGGGGCCTTGCCTAAGGTTCTGGACACCGGTTGCCCAGGCGGTCATCCATTGTTATCGGGTGTGGCGTCGGGGATGCGTTGATGGGCCGCGGCGTTTTCGACTGATGCATGCGCCACAAATTGCGGAGTACCGGGGATGTCCCAGGATCCCGGTCCGCGTTGGGCAACGACGGCCGCTGGCAACGCCCGAAGAGCCCTTCTGGTGGTATAGGTCCCGCCGATGTGAGACCTAAGAATGATGACGCCGTGGAGGTGGAAGAACTGGTATTGCCGCGAGCATAATTGTCGACTGACCACTCTGGCCAGCCGACGCGCCGAGGTTGGCCAGAGAGGCTTTTCCTAGTCCCTGATATCCGACACAATCCGGTTCCCCCAAGATGGCCACTCCACGGGGAATCTTCGTCCATTAACGGAGGGCCCCCGCCTGTCGGGCAAATTCGAGGCTTACCAGGGGATAGTGAAAGAGTGGTTAGTTGACGTTCATTTGCAGTGGTTCCGACTGCTGACCGGAATTAGTGACGATTGTGATGAGTGCATTACCCGCTTTGAGGGCGGGTTCGTCATGGCCGGTGGGAGACATTCCTGCCTGCGGAACGCGAAAGGTAATGCTGTTCGGGTTCCAAGCGACTATTGTTACTCCGTACCAATCGCCAGGCGCACCGTAATTCACCCCGTTTTGTTGTATGAGGAGGTAGCCATTCCCTTGAGCTGTCCCAAAGCCCGCACCGGTAATCTTAGCCGTTTGGCCCGGTAGGACGGCGCCTGACGGGGTTAGGGACGCCGGCAGGGGCGGTTTTTCAGTAATGGTTAGACCGATTGGTTGGCTGGGTATACCGGATCCGCTAACTACCGTGATGGAGGCGGTCCCGGGTGAAAGTGCAGGTCCCAAAGACCCATCCGGGACCTGCACCGTGATGGCGTTGTTGGACCACTTAAGAATGTTTACCTTATAGGAGTCGGACGGGCCCCCATAGTTCATGCCGTTTTGAGAGATGATTACGTACCCGCTGGATTGGTAAGATCCAAAATGGGATCCCGAGATGGTCAATGCCCCGCCTGGATAGATGGGGCCGGGTTGAACCGACAAATCCGGACTAGGCGTCTCGTTCACAGTTAGTGCCGAGACGGGGGAGACTAGTTGATGCGCCGTCTCGATACGGATAGATGCGGGACCCGCATTAAGGCTGGGTCCTAACGTGCCATTAGGAATAATGAAGCGGATGCGCGTTGGTGACCACTTCTTGATTGTTATTCCGTAGCTATCACCCGGGCCCCCGTAATTAAGGCCTGACTGCGAGACAATGACGGAAGAATTCGGGCCCTGAGTTTCAAATCCCGTTCCCCTAATGGTGACCGTCTGCCCCGGATAACCGCTTATATTTCCCGTTATAGTCGGGGGCGTGCTTTGGTACGCGATGTGGCCCTCGGTGTTGGAGACCGGGGCGGCATTGGTCGAAGGAGTGGCGGAAAGGCTCGCTGCGGGCGAGGTCACGGTCTGACCGGAGGTTACCGTCATAGAGGCTGCTGGAATGGAAGGAGTGGAATTTGACAGGCTAACGGACTGGCCGCTGTTCGAGGTGTTGATGGCAAAAATATGGGTGGCGTCCGCTGCCGATCCTACTTGGCCAACCACCGTGCTGTTGGTGACCCAGACTGACAAGGTTGCGCCAGACCCAATGGCTTGCATGTACTGTTGCAAGGCTTGGCCCGAGGGATACAATTGGTTTTCTGGCAATTCTGGAGCTTGGCCGTCTCCGGCTAACGCGAAGAGTCCATAGGATGTATTGGAAGATGTGTTCACCGGCCAATTTGTGGTCGGACTGTGAGCTTGGCCGTCGTAACTCCACACAAAGAGTTTCGACGCGCCATCGACGCGCCATAACATGGCGCTCTCCACCATGGCCGCGCCGTACACGGATTGGGTGGATTGTGGGCCGGGCTCTCCATATGGGTTGTACTCCGTGACCCAAGTCTGGATATTGCGGGCATACTGGGGCGGAACATTGGCCGTAATCTCGTTTTTCACGAAAGACGTTGCTTGCCCAATTTCGGAGGGTAGTACGGCTAAAAGTGTGGAATCGCTCAACTGCTGAGCGTTGGGATAGTCGTGAATGCTCACGAAGTTAATGTACGGTCCATCGACCCGCAGGAGAGTTTGATCCCAGTTGAGGTCATCAGGCTGCTGGCCCAAATCGAACGAAACGCCGACTTTCATGGATGGGTCCACGCCGTGGATTGCTTGAATGATTTTCGCTGTCTGGGTTGCGTAATATTGTGCCGAAAACGAAGGATTTAAGTTGGCGTAGTGATCCCATGCGCCATACTCTTCACTGCCTATCACGATAGCGGTGATGGGGAGGTGATTTTGCACAATATAGTGAGTGAGTTGAGCGGCATTGCTAGGAGTGCCGCCCCCGGTGAACGTCGGATTCTCGTCGTAGTTAAAGATGAACAGGCCCTGGTTATTCGTTTGTTGGAGTATGTGGCCCCAGTCACTTAGCGATACGGCCCCGGTACCGCCAGACTGAAATGTGTTGGAGGTCCAACTCCACTCGTTGGCATTTGGGAACTGCTGCATGCCTAATCCGAGTTGATTTATTCCCGTAATGGTTGAGGGGCTATTCATTTGGCTGTCATATGAAAAAACGTTCATTCCATAATCCGACCGTGATACGCTGACTGTCATGGGCGTGATGGTGGCCGCCGCCGATGCGGCCGAGGTTGGAGTCGAACCTAACATGGCGGTTAACAGCACCGCGCCGGACAGTGAGACGACAACCCGTGACAAACTACGCACCTGTGCATTCCCTCCTGAGTGAGAGAACGCCGAAAGAGCGGCAGCCCCGATTCGGGAAAACCGCTCTTTCTCTGCTCCCGTTTCGGCAACTGGCTGGCATTCGCGTGTTCGCGAGAAGCCCCTGTAGCTTTGCGCCCTAGACTTTCGTCAAGTTTGCTTTTATCGTTCGGCTCTATTCAGCTATTCTAGTGTTTTGGAGTCCAATATCCGCGACCGCAATCTTCGATCTTAAGAATAGTTAACGGTGGCGATTCTTGTCAAATTTTCGTGGCGATAGGCAAATTAAGGTTGGATTTCCCCGGTTTTTAACCCAAGCCCCTAACGGCAATTCCACTTCAGGTTGGACCGGGCGCTCCACGCTGCCAGGGATTACGTGCTTCGCAGGTTGGAAACTTAAGCGGACGGTTCCGTGATGGAGAATAGACTAATCGTGGGTTATAACGAAGGGTGATGGCAGGTATGAGTGCACCCCTTATGCTGCGCCAAGGTGGATGAGGATAGGCCCCTATGGCAGTGACAAGTCAGATATGCGATGGAAACTAAACGCTTACGTCACGGACATCGCGGACGATCTGGTACGGCAAGAGCCCTTATATCGATCAAGGCCCCCCAACTTAGGCAGTTGGTCCGACCATGTTTGGTACGAATGACTTGCGATAAGGTAGGAGACCACCCAACTCTACTCCGTTTTACTTATCGTTTAAGGAGCCGATGGCAATATCTTGAACAGACGATATTGGATGGACCCCGGGAATTGTTTGATCAGTTTTGCCCACCTGACTTTGCCCTCCCATAGGCCGGGCCACGCCCGATTGAGGGCGTCCAGTTGCGCGATTCCGGTCGGTTTGGCAACGAGAAACGCGGTGACACGCCCACGCGGGTTGTATAGGATGGAGTTGAACTGGTAATCCGAGGTAATGACAAACTGACTGAGGTGGTGTGCCCGCAAAACAATGGGGTAGGCGACAAATGTGTCGGCTAAGATAGACATATGGGGATGGTTATTCGCGTAGGCGACGACTGCCATGGCGCCGAAGAACGCGTTTTGAGGTGTGCGCTGAAGAGATTGGTGATGGTACGCGGCATCAATGACCCCACCGTCTGGCGTTCCCAGTATTGGACTCTGAAGGGCCTTGACAGTACCGATAGTCCCAGACAAAAACACCAGTAACATCAATGCTGCCGCAAAGGTCTTCCCTAGTGGCGCCCAACGTGACCACCATGCGTGCGTTTTGGCGATTATGAAGGCAAATAGGAGAATACCATTAGGAATATACTCGAGGAAATAACGATCCCACTCTCCGAGGCCGCCTTTGTAGACCAAGACAGCCTCCAGCAACTGGGCTCCAATGGTGCCGAAGACCAATACAATGGCCAGCGGATCGCGGCGCCTCCCGAAGCAGAAAAATAGGGCAAACGCCAAGCCCAGGTAGATCGGCCAATAGAGGGCCCCAAACCTCACCATATACAGGAAGGCCCCCAAGAGGTGGTGGTCGGCGGCCACAATGGCAGGCGTCATATATGTCCCGGTTGATGTTTGCGCAAGATTGCCATAGCTGGAGTTTAAGAAATATAAAGGGTTCTTCATGATGAGCCAGTTGAAGTAAACCCAGACACCCGACGCGAAGACAATCGGGGCCCCGAAAATGATGGCGGATCCGAACCACTTGGAGGTAGGTACGCGACCCCACATGGTTACAACTAGCGCTAAGATGAGCATGAAGCCAAACGGGATGGCCTCATACCGCATGCCGAACCCGGCGGCAAGCCAGAGGGACGCTGAGACGAGCCGCCGCAAGGAGTCGTGCTGCAAGAAGTCCAAGAGTCCGCTATACGTACCTAGAATGCAGGTGATCCACATGATGTCGCTCATGCCGTTGGCGCCGTACAGG
>JAJYTS010000074.1 GCA_021792935.1 Bacillota bacterium
TGCTAATATCGCCGCGCGCATAACGCTCGCGAGCCGTGGTGAGAGGATCGGCCACATCCCGCGGACGGCCCCCAGACATCCCCGTCAGCCATCGTTGCATGGCGATGCCGACGGCAGCCGTAGCGGCCACAATACCCAAAATCCATGCGAACATCGAGCCCGCAATCCCCATTGTCATCGGCATGGTTGAGCCCTCCAAGATTCTGAGTGGCCGTCTTGATTCGGCGTGGTCTTACCAATTGATCTCCCTATCTAAAGCATATACGGGGAGATCCGTAGCCATAGGGCCAATAGGCGTTTCCTTAGGGGACCACATAGTCCTTCGCTGGGCCTCATGCCATACGCATAAAACTTTGATGGTTCTTTCCGGCTTTGAAAGCTTGGGTGGCCAGGTACGGCGTTCTAATGTAATTGGTGGCTCGGAAAACAATCCACTTCCAAGATCAGGCACTACGTTTTCCGTTTTGAATGTAACCGGCGGATAAGCCCGGGCGTTCTGTTTGATAGGGAGGTGGCGCTATGCATTGGTGGATTGGGGGGGCCGTGGCCGTTTGTGTGCTTGCCGTGGGCTGCGGCTCATCTGCGAATTTGACTCAGCGCGGAGCAAATCCATCGAGTGCCAGCCTATTGCCGCCGTCAAACAACTTGTTCAGCTCTCGCTCTCCGAGTGCTCCGACGACAGATATTCCTCCGTCTACCACTCCGGGTGACCCGTCTTCCATGGGTCCAGCGTCTGTGGATCCGTCGAATAGCGTCTCGGCATTGGACCTGACCAATATTCACTTTCTTTCGTCGTCAGTTGCCTATGCATTGGCAGACGTAGGACAGTCAACTGGAGTTTTCGCGTCCGGTAATGGTGGAACGACCTGGACAGAACGGTCCATAGCACCATCCATTCTATCTCTTCAAATGGTTAATGCCCGTGATGGATGGATGACCGGGTGCCCGAAGTCTGGTTGTTATCAACCCACAGTGCTGCGGCGCACGACGGATGGCGGGCGGACCTGGGTGACGGTTGATCGGTTCACATCAGATGAAAATGTGCAGGCCGACTTTATTAGCGCACGCGTCGGCTGGCTTATCAAGTCTACGGCTGCCGGTAACAAGTCCGTACTTTACGGAACGTCTGACGGAGGAGGGACATGGTCCGTTATTGACGGAGCTCTCCCATTCTTGGGCGGGGGCAATATGGTGGTGGACTTTCTTAACGCCAGTCGCGGTTGGCTAGCGGTTGCCAGCCAACCCGGCGCAGGCAATCAATTGAAGGATTTGTACGTTACTACAGACGGCGGAAAGTCCTGGGCAAAGATTGCGTCATCCCCAACCTTTTCCAGTCCCGCCACTCCCGCATCCTTGCCCTTAGGCGGATACTTGAGCGATCTTGATTTCGTAACCGCTCGCGTCGGCTATATGAGTTTGGCCCGAGGCTTAGTGCTTAAAACCCAAGACGGTGGTCACGAGTGGACGGCCCTGCCATCCGGCCCCTTCGGACCCGGTGGGATGACGGTTGAAGCGATGTCATTCCTCGAGGTCGATAGGGGCTACATATTGGCGGATGGAACAAGCGGGGGCGTTCTCTGGGCTACGACCGACGGCGGACAGCACTGGTCACAAAGTTATCCCCCGGTCCCATAACGCTTGCGAGACCATGGGCGCCTCAAGGACGGTTGTGCAGCCTTGGTACGTTGTTAGGGACTAGTGTTGAGGTTTAAAGGCATCGTGGTCTACGTGTCGGGCGCCTTCCAGTTCGCTTAACAAATTGATGGCCACTTTGGCGCCATCTCCGGCCGTCACAATGGTGTGCATGCTGACCCCGGCCACGGTGCCGGCGACCCAAATGCCCGGTATTGAAGTTTTGCCTTGCGGAGTTGCGTCTACGATAGTTTTGACGCGTGGTTCGGTGCCGGGTTTAATCTGCACCCCGATATGTTCGGCTAAGTCGGCGTACATACCGGTTGCCAAAATGATTTGCCGGCCTTCATAGGCGCCCTGATCTGTGTCCACGGTGAATGCCTCGCCGTTTTGACGAATATTGGTGACATTGGCTGCGACGATGGTCGTGCCCAACTGGGAGGCCTGTTCTTTCCCGGTATCCACTAATTGCGGCCCGGTAATTTCGGGCGCTCCATAATGGTTTTTAATTAGCGCGCGACGGGTGACGCTCAGTCCGTTGTCGAACATAAGCGTGCTCTTTCCGGCCTTGGCCAGAAAAATGGCGGCACTAGCTCCGGCTGGGCCAGCACCTACAATGATGACATCATACACGTTAGGTCGTCCTTTCTGGATGTGAATTCGTGTGACACGTCCAGCATAGCATAGCTATCGGGTGCTCAATAGGAAAGGGGGAAACACATACTTTCGAATCCCCCTCTCACGACTGTTGGCGGGCACGAAGGTCGGCAACCCCAGGCCGCTTGTCGTGTTAGGGGTGGCATTGCCCGTGTGGGTGGGCGCTAGCGTTGCCTAGAATACGGTCCTGAACGCCACAAGAAGCTGTGTGGATCGGCGCATCATCCCCGTCCACTAGCAGCACTTCCAAATAACTGCCGCGGTCTATTCAGAGGACGGCTAGTAATACGTGTCCATGCATCTCGCCAATTAGGGCGACTGAATGCGGTACCAAAGGGGTATTCCCTCTAACACCTAGGCCGAAGGCAGGCAACGACCTTGAGCAATTTAGCGGAAGTATCGTGATATTAGCCAGGAGCCTTAGTGAAAGGCTTTTGGCTTGCCACACACGGCGTTATTCATGCTTACCACAGCCCAGCCAGTAAGCTTTGGCCGCGCCGAGAGATATCGCTTACCACCTTTAGACGATTAATGGCTCATGTTGGGTTCGTAAGTTGCCGAGAAGAGGATAAAAATTCGGTGCGGTGTTGTCCCAACCGTATCGGGTGGTGAACATAGGCTAGGTGAGGCAAGACTTGGTGCCTTCACATGGGTGCCGATTGTACTGATGGATGGGGTGTCTCAATTATTGGGCAGGGGGGGCTAATTGATGAATCCCTAACCGGTTTGGTTGGCTGGAATGAATGGGGAAATGAGAGGAGGCGTGATTGATGAAGGTTCTCATTTTAGGCGGCACTCACTTCTTGGGGCGGCACTTGGTGGAGTCGGCTTTGAGACGTGGCCACCGGGTCACCTTATTTAACCGCGGTCTGACCGCGCCGGGGCTCTTCTCCGGGGTGGAAGAGATTTATGGTGACCGTGATGGGTCTCTTGTTGCTCTTAACGGTAGGAGTTGGGATGTGGCAATTGATACGAGTGGGTACGTACCGCGCGTCGTTCGGGCCTCGGCCGAGTTTTTGAGGCCGCATGTGGGACGTTATGTGTTTGTCTCGAGCATCTCGGTCTATGCCAACTTTGATAAGGAGGGCATGGATGAGGAGTTCCCGGTGGGTCAGCTCGCGGATGCCGCCATTGAGGATGTTCAGGCTTTCTATGGCCCTTTAAAGGCCCTCTCGGAAGGGGCCGTCCAATCGGTATATGGCAGCGATTCCTTTATCGTTCGGCCAGGATTAATTGTCGGACCGCATGATCCCACCGACCGCTTTACCTATTGGGTCCGCCGCTTTGCCCGTGGCGGCAATGTCTTGGTTCCTGGCACTCCCGACAGGCGGGTGCAGTTCATTGATGCCCGGGACCTGGCAGATTGGATGATGCGCGGCACTGAATCGGGCCTGGCGGGAATATACAACGTGACCGGACCATCCCAGCCCTTAACGATGGGTCAGTTGGTGATGACGCTGCAGTCCGCCATCCCGAGTTCGGGCCGCCCGGTGTGGGTCAACGAAAACTTTTTGGTCCAACATCATGTGGCCGAGTGGAGCGAACTGCCGCTTTGGACAACCGGGCTGCCAGGTTTCATGGCCATCGGTATACAGGGGGCTCTACGAGCCGGGCTTGAATTCCGCCCGCTAGTCGAGACCATTCGTGATACCTGGGAGTGGGACCGTGCGCGGATAGCACCTATGAAGGCGGGGATGGAGCCGCAGCGCGAGGATGCGCTGTTGGCGGAATGGTCTCGGCGATAACAAGCGGCAGGACAAGTGGTTGCGCCGTAGGTTGACGACCGGCTTGTGGAGCCAACTTCTCCAGCCGGCACACGGCTCTGACAAAGTCGCATTAGGCCTATTCGTAAGCATGATCGGTTCTTTATCAGGTTGGATTATGCTTATTCTGGTTGCCGCCGTGGCTCAGATGCGGTGCGCCTTCTGTGGATGAAAGGAGCGACAGTATATGGGGATTAAGGCAAGGCTGGATGGCCGGGTTGCCCTGGTTTCTGGAGCAACTCGGGGTGCTGGGCGAGCCATCGCTATAGAGCTTGCCAGGGCAGGAGCGTTTGTATATGCGACCGGGCGAAGCAGCCGGACAACCGGCCCATCCGAAATGGATCGCCCAGAGACGATTGAAGAGACGGGCGTGTTAATGGAGCAGGTTGGAGGACATGGACATAGCCTACGGGTCGATCATTTGCAAGCTGACCAAGTGCATGCGCTTATCGGGCAAATTGCCCGGGAACAGGGAAGGCTCGACATATTGGTCAACGATATCTTCGGCGGTGATCGCTACATGGAATCCGACAAGCCTCTTTGGCAACATAATCTCGCGGGCGGACTGCGCATGTTGCGCATGGGGGTGGATACACACCTTATTACTTTGTTCTATGCTCTGCCCTTGATGCTTCAGGGAGATAGTGGTCTCGTCATCGAGATGACGGATGGGACCGCTGAAGCCAACGCCAACTTTCGTCAAAACGTGGGGTTTTACTACGACTTGGTTAAAGCCAACGTCGGACGGATTATTCAAGGTCTTACGTTAGAACTCGCCCCCTATCCCGTGACGCCGGTGGGGGTGACTCCGGGTTGGCTGCGCTCCGAGGCCATGTTAGCGAACTATGGGGTCATGGAGGAGAATTGGCGCGATGCTTGCCGGGATACCCCGGGGTTTGCGATTTCCGAATCCCCGGTCTACGTGGCTCGTGGAATTGCCGCCCTGGCGGCGGATCCAGACGTGTCCCGATTCTCTGGGAGTATTCTAACCTCTCGCCAACTGGCGGATCTGTACGACGTGAGTGATGTCGATGGGTCGAGGCCTGATTGTTGGGGACTGATTGCCGCTCATGGAGAGGATTTCGAGGATGTTGAGGATATTCAAGCGTTTCGTTAGATCACCGGTATTGCGAGACCTGAGAATATTTCTGGTCCGTCCGCGAGAATCCATGCAAAATCTGGGAGTGGGCCATTCGAGACTCCAATCGGCGGCGCCTTCAATCGTTTATGGAACGGGCATGAGATTGAAGCCAATCCACTATCGTCTCCACGTCTACATGCGTGTCCGCGACGTTTACGACAAAGTTCTCCGCATCCGTTCTTGAGCCCTCAAGCGCCATGCCGTTGTAATGCAGGAACAAACCCAACCCGGTAAAGGCGGTCCGCTTATTACCGTCTTGAAACGGGTGGTTCAGCACTAACGAGTGAAGGAGTACGGCGGCTTTTTCGAGTACGGAGGTATAGAGGTCGTCCCCCTCCATCGTCGCCTGTGGTCGGGCGGCCGCTGATTCGAGTCCCGCCAGATTTAAGACACCATGCCTGCCCCCGAATCGTTCAATTACTTGGAAGTGAATAAAGAGGACTTCCTGGATGGTCAGGTACCTCATCGGTCAGCCAATCGCCGTAAAACATCGGCATATTCGGCCATAAAGCTATCGACGGCCTGCACGAAGTCCGGCGTAATATCTGGCGACACCTCCCGCAAGGGTTTCACAATAATTTCTCCTCGGTCGTTTCGCCGTAGCTCCACGGGCTGATCTTCGAGGTTCATCTGGCGTACCCATTCAGAAGGAATCGACACGGCAAAACTATTACCAGCCTTAAACACTTTGCGGACTTGCATGTCTGTCACCTCCTTTGACCTGTTATAACAATTATAACGACGGAAATCGTACATTGCAACGTGACCTGGTTGGTGGGTACGAAAGTTCCGACTTTGATTGATAGAGGAAGGTCGGCCCTTAGCGAACATTTGGAAGTGGTCGGGATTGGATTAGGAATCTTTGCCCACAATGTCGGCCGCTGGTCCCAGCGGCAGGTATCCTAGGGCTCGAAATTGACAATGGGCTGGTTAACCCGCCTCCCGCCGACAGCCTTGCTAGGTCGGTTGGTGGATTACGCTTTTTTAGCACGCTCTACCTAGCTTCTCCATTGCCGCGTCACCACTCACTGTGTCACGTCATACCCTCCTTTTCGGGGACATAGCATGAAGGGAAGTCCCCAAAAGGAGGTGGCGGAATGGACGAGAAACAGCCAAATCGCACAGCGACAATGATTACCGGGTTTACCATGCTGCTGCTGACCATTATGCTGATTGTCTTTTCCGAGCACGGGTATCACGCCACCGTGGCGGCCTTGAAACTCTTCTTTGAAGTGGTGTTTCCGTCCCTGTTACCATTCTTTATTTTGTCAGATGTGTTGCTCTCCACGGGCATGGTGCACTATCTGGGTGTGTGGTTTGAACCTCTGATGCGACCCATCTTCAACGTGCCGGGGGTGGGATCGTTTGTGTTCTCGATGGGGCTAGCGGCGGGATACCCGATGGACGCGGTACTGACGGCCAAGTTCCGCAAGCAGAATCTTTGTACTAAGACGGAGGGCGAACGTCTTTTAGCGTTTTCTAACAGCGCCGACCCTTTGTTCATCTTTGGCGCTGTGGCGGTTGGCATGTTTGGACAGCCCGCACTGGGTGCGACGTTGGCATTGGCGCATTACACTTCCGTATTGTTGGTGGGACTGACATTTCGATTCTATAAGAGGCGGGAATGGGTTCGACCACAACACGGTATTGTCGTGCGAGGAATCCACCGCCGCGCTGTCGACGCCATGATGCGGGGGCGGGTTGAGGATGGACGCTCGATGGGAAAGGTTCTCAATGAGGCTATTTCCGACTCTATCGCCACCTTATTTTTAATTATGAGCTTTATGGTTTTGTTCGCGGTGTTAATTCGTGTGTTGACGGCGACGGGCTTGATGCATCTTTTGGAAATCCCTTTTGGGGCCTTGCTGGGAGTTTTGGGCATGTCGCCGCATCTCATTAACGCCGCAATTCAAGGATTTTTTGAAATTGATTTAGGGTCGGCGGCGGCGGCGCATGCCGCAGCGCCTCTTATTCAGCGCTTGGTGGTAGTTTCCGGTATTATCGCCTGGTCCGGGCTTTCTGTACACGGTCAGGTTGCCTCAGTGCTGGCGGACACCGATATTTCCATGAAGCCCTATTTCGCCGCGCGTGCCTTGCATGCCCTATACGCGGGAGTCATGACGGTTGTGTTTTTTCGACCCGTGCAAGCGGTCATGGGCGGTGCCACGCTGCCGGCCTTCGCGGCCCGGGACTTTTTAGTGCAGGGGGCTCCTGGAGGGATGATGTTGGACGGCTTGCACTTAAGTTTGTTGCTGGTGGTATTATCGCTGATTAGTCTCGTGGCCGGTGCGGTTATAACCGGGCTGGTGCGAGGACTGCGGCGTGGCTGGCTCACCCTTTGGTTTAGGTCATAAAACGCTTCACGTGCTGGCAGGACCGCTCCCGATTGCCGCTATTCATTGGCCCATGCGCACTGGTCACCTACGCGGGTACCGATGACATATATCTCCTGGGCGTCCAGGATTCGGACTGCTTTGATGGTGGCCACATTCCATTTGTCGATGCAGACTAAAGCTCCTCCTCGCCGCAAGATTTGCAGGTAACGGTCGGCTTGCGTCTTTTTAATGCCGTGGAGCCGTATTTGGTGGACGAGGTCCAAAAACGGATAGCGCCCCATATCCTTGGAGAGGGGGCCGGTTACCACAATGTGGTGCGCATCCTGGGGATCGCGGATTAATATGGAGAGATGCTGTGTTTGCTCAATTTCTTGTAGGAGCGACAAAACCCCTGACGGCTTGGCAAATCCTGCCCAAAGGCGCGCCATAGACCACTCACCTCCGGGGTTAGTGTCCCACAATGCGGCGATGGCAATCCGGCCGCGATGTCGTTCGGATAGGGTGGGTTAAAGAGATGCCAAGATAATCTTGAGCCTCAGCATATATTGATGGAAGAACGCTACGATCTTTTGCCACCCTGAATGGACCGTTTGCGCCACCGCCAAAACCGCGTGATGCTGCGCCACTGGTGGGGTAACCGAAACCAATGGCAGTTTTACGTGGCGCATGACCGGCGGGCTTTGTTCGGTCGCGAATCGATAGTGATAGTTAATGGTCAAGTAGGGCGACTGGGAGGAGTCGGTTTTGGCGTACTGCCAATGAACGGAGATGTCTGGACGAATGCCGTCATACAAGGGGATATGCCAATCATCCTGGAGGGAGGCAAAATAGCCATATTGCCCCCATGTGGGATCGGCCACCACCCATCCGGATTTTGGCAAATAAAACTCCGCCCATTGATGGAATCCGCCTTTTCCCGCGCCGTTGTTGGTCACGTAACCGCCAATCAGACGAGCCGGAATACCGTCCGTGCGCAGCATTGAGACGTATAGGTCGGCGATGTCGCTGCATATCCCTAATCGATCACGCAGGGTGGCGAGTGCCGACCCTGAGGATTTAAGACTGTAGTTGTAGCGGATATGGCTTGACACCCAGTTGAACAAAACTTGCGCACGCTGATAAGGGTTGCTGAGGTTTCCTACCAGCTTCTGATCAAGCTCTCGTATGGCAGGCGCGCCGGTGTCCACTTTGGCAGCTTCCAGATGAGGATTGGTGTAATCGTGGTACACGGCGGACCGTTGATTGTAATTCGCGTATAGTGTCGGCAAATGATACGAGATATCTGATGAGGTCGCTTGGTAATGCAGAGTGACGGTAACCGATTGTTCGGCTTTTATACTGGCCCAGCTAAAGAGGCCAATGAGATTGCCATTTTTATCGCGATAAGTCGAGGCGGGTTCTCTGGAGTATCCAACCAGGCTGACGTGAGCATAGGGACTAGCTGGCGCCAAAAGCACAATTTTGGCGTTAACGTTTAGAGCGGGGGCGGAGCCGGTGTTGCTTAGCGTCACGGTTTTGGTATAAGCATAGTACGCGGGCAAGGTTGTGACCGCGAGCGGTTGTGGTGTATCGTTAGCGGCCGCAGCCCACAGGGGCGCCGACCATGTGGCCAGGACAGCCAGCAGCCAGATGCCGCCCGCCATCATCCGGTGGCGGATAAGCAATCGGCCCCCTCCCTTCTGGTGCGAATCCATTATACGATACCGAGCGTAGGCGGAAACTACATTTTGCCCACAACAACCACACCGACATGGAGCGGTAATATGGTGAGGTGTGTAGTTGCTTGTCGAAGTTAGCGGATTTTTTCCACCTCGGAGCGAATATCCTCAAGTTTGACGTAGCGATCGCACGCATTTTCCAATTCTGAGGAAATCATCCCACGAGTTCCCACACCAACAATTTCTTTACCCTTTGACCGAATAAGCTCCACAGCTCGTTCAAAATCACCATCACCGCTCATAAGGATCGCGAGATCGTATCGCGTTACGGTATTAAACATATCGACAACAATCTCAATGTCTAAGTTTGCGCGGCGAATCACGGCGTTGGAGCTTTGATCGAGAGTTTCTTTAATGGATTTTTCCCGAATTGTAAATCCCAAGTGCCGCAGCGCCGTGAGGAAGTCTCGTTGGCTGTTGTCTGGCGGAACTTGGACGCCGGTATAATAAAAGGCGTTGTATAGTTGGCGCCCGCGAGTGAAATATTCGATTACCCGGGCAAAGTCAAGATGCCAACCCAATACGCGTTGCGCATAAAACATGTTCGCCCCATCGACGAAAATGGCTACGCGCTCATTGCAATAATCCACGTTCTCCCACCTATCGCACAATTTTTATGGAGCCAATTGCGTCTCCGACTCATCAATAGGGAGAGCGCAGGATTTTGTTCCATTATGACTTATTTCTTCACCGACTGAAAGGGACAATCGTCAGGCAAGCGCAGTTTTTCGCGCTACGTCACGATCCAGGCGGCTTGCGGTGACAACGGTAATTAATGGAACTAACCCGGCTTTGTCTTTTGGCACGGGGGAAATGGCTAATGATGCACTCTGGGTAATGGAGGCGCAGAATGTCTGGTGTCTAGGTCAGGGACGCTGGGCGGACGCT
>JAJYTS010000075.1 GCA_021792935.1 Bacillota bacterium
TCGCCTCAGACTTTCCCCAGACCCCAGTAAAATAACCATGACCAAGGCATCATCCCGGCCTTCCTGACTATCGCCCAGCATAAAGCTTAACAATGTTTCCGCCATCATCCGGGGTTCTGCCAAAGGCATCTCCAACAAAAACTGTTTAAGCCGCTGCTCGCTTCCCAACGGATCAGTATCCATAATGCCGTCGGTGGCCATCACCACGATATCCCCGGGCTCCACGGGAGACATTAATGGGTCAAACCGCACCTCTTCCACGATGCCTACGGGAAGCCCCCGGCTTTCAATGGAAAACACCTGCCCGCGGCGCCGCACAAATGTGGGAGACGCCGCCACTTTTACAATCTCCATGGTGCGATCCGCACGGTCCAACAACAGAAGATCCAACGTGGCAAAATGTTCGTCCACCGAACGCAGCAGCAAGGTGGTGTTAACGGCGCGCACGGCTAACGACTGGGAAAAACCCGCCCACAAAAGCCGTTCCAGCAACGATACGGCTGTCCCGCTTTCCCAAGCCGCCGCGGGCCCCACCCCCATTCCGTCCGAAATCCCAAATACCACCCGAGTGGGGGAAAGCTCCGCGATTAGTTCACTATCCCCGCTCACTACTCCTCCGCGACGGGGACGTTTAGCCACGCCTACTTGATAAGGCAAAAGGTCATGCGAGCCTCTACGCCAGCGCTGGCCAGCCTGGGGGGGGGCCACGGGAACGTCCGCCCCCATTTCCGACACCAAGTCAGCCAATTCCTTAAGCTGCAATTCCGCAAGAGTGCGACTTTCTTTGAGGCGCAGCGCGAAGGCGGAGCGCTCACGCTCCCGCCCTGCCGCGAGATTGGCCGCCTGCGCCACTTCATCGGGTCGAATGCAGCGGCGGGCAAGGTCGCCCTCCAAATCATCGGCCGATACCACCCCATTTTCCGCTTTGGCACACAAATCCAACATGCCGCGATAGGAGCGGTAAAACTCATCCTCCCAGCAGGCTCGATACAATGAGCACTTCTTGCACACACCGTCGACAACCGCCTGCACCAAGTGAATTTCCGGAGTCACCTCGTCATCATCGACCCGAAAGGCCCGCGCCATTTCCTTCATGACATCGGCAATTCGCACCATCCGCTCCTGGAAAATCTCCCGCGACTCCAAAGGAGCCAACGATTCCACCCAATGCTGGCCAGCCAACAAATAGCCTTGAGGCAGAAATTGAAATAACGCGGCACAAGCCGCCAAACTTATCCAGAACGGCTCCAGGGGCTTAGGCAATTGGATGAACACAGCGTACAAAAGCACACCCAAAAGGAGCCCCACTGACGCCAGGCGCCAGTGCTTGCGCTGCAGCCAGCCGGAAAAAAAGCCACCGCCCACCAAAATGCCCACCAAATCGTGGCCGCCGCCGCGTAACGCCAAGGTCACACCTAAAGTCGCGCCTGCCACCGCCCCACCAGCGGCGCCTTGCAAGGCTGAGGCCGCCAAAACCACCAGCCCCCCGATAAAAAGACTGGGATTGAGATGCCATATTTGGATGCCCGCAAGGCCCGCAATAAAACAGGCTAAAGAGGCTAAAACCAACACCAACGTGCTGCGGTCAAAGTCTCCACCGGCAATCCGCTCCAACTCGCGCCAGAGTAGATAATAGAGTGCCAACGCTCCAGCGGCGATAACACCGCCCAAGGTTAATTCATAGCTTGTCCAGACTTTCCCCACCATAAAAACGGCAGCCGAACCTAGCCCTAAAAGAGGCCAGCGAGAAAACCCCCAGCGTAAACCCTGCCAAGGCAGGGGCACCAGCAGAGTCCATCCCAGCAAGACCAAGGCCGACATCCATCCCGGACCAAAAATCATTCCCGTTAACCCGCCCAACGTAAACGGGGCAAACCAGATGCGGCGTTTTTCCCAAATCAACAACGCAAAAATCGCAACAAAAGGGGCGGCCTGATGATAAATCATGGCCTGTCCCAAAATGGCACCGCCTAACGCGACCGCAAACCATTCCTGCCAGTGCCGCCGTATCCTCTTGGAGCGATTTTGCGACAACCGCCCGCTATTCGTTGCCGTGCCAGCGCCTGTCATGGGAACCTCCCGCCGCATGTGTAATCCTTAATGTATCAGCGGGCCTCCCACTAAATTGCCGCAATCTGTAAGAGACAACAGCCAGCTTATCGACAGCCCTCCCAAAAATCTTGGAATTAGGTGCACAGGGCACGACAGTTTTTAGACGGCCGTCCCTACGGCCAGGATAAATACCGGGATATCAAGAGGAATCATACGAGGCGAAGTTGAAATCTGCCGGAACCTCATTAAAGAGACGCCAGGCAGCCTCTTCAGACTGACACTAAAAGGATCGGTGAGTAAAGGGGCGCAGGCTTTCGCTCCGATGGGAACCGTATATTTTCAACATTTTTAAGCGCCCTATAAGCTCTGACCTATTATAAAAATGGGGCAAGCCGGACAAAAAAACTGTGCCCAACGCCGGATTATCGGTCAGGCGCCAATGTTGTATCCAGCAATTGGCGCATATATTGAACAATCTCATCACGCAGATCCGCGCGGCGCAGCGCGGCATCAATAGTCGCCTTTACAAATCCCAGCTTTTCTCCCACGTCATAGCGCTTACCAATGTAGGGAACCGCCACCAAACGATGCTCCTGGGCCACCAACTCCAACGCATCGGTCAGCTGAATCTCGCCGCCTGCCCCGCTGGGCAAGTCCCCCAAAAGAGAAAATATATCAGGGTCAAGCACGTAACGGCCCATAACCGCCAAAGGTTCAGCGGGAATTCGGCTCGGCGAGGGCTTTTCCACCATATGCGTCACCCGAACCGTTCCATCCGCCTGCCGATCGCCAAAAACAATGCCATAACGACCCGCTTCTTCACGACTCACCGGTTGCACCGCGACAACCGACGTCTCCGGCTCCCAATGATTCAGCAACTGCCGCAATATGGGGGGATCGCCCACCATAACGTCATCGCTGAGCAACACCGCAAACGGCTCATCGCCAACGTAACGGCGCGCTTTCAACACCGCATGCCCCAACCCCAGGGGGATCTTTTGCCGAATAAAGTGCAGATTGGCCAAATCGCTAACCTGCTGAACCACGGCAAGCAGGTCCTCCTTCTTTCGTTCGCGCAAAAATTCTTCCAGCTCCGGCGCCCGGTCGAAATGATCCTCAATCGATCCCTTTTCGCGACCAATGACGACCAAAAAATCATCGATCCCTGACGCCACCGCTTCCTCCACCACTAGCTGAATGCTGGGGGTATCAATAATTGGTATCATTTCTTTAGGCTGCGCTTTAGTCGCGGGCAAAAAACGCGTGCCCAGTCCGGCTGCGGGAATTACTGCCTTATGTACCGCCATGTTCCAGTCCTCCCTTCCTGCTTCCATTACTACAGCAAATGCTCGTAATTGCCCGCCTCTTTTAGGGCCTGCACCACTTTACGCACGTCTTGAGACTTATCGGGAGACAAAATCAGCACCGCATCTTGAGTGGCTACCACATATAAGTCTTTCACCCCGACGAATGAGACTAGGGGGCCATCACTAATGGCCGTAACATTTTCGGATTCCACAAAAACCGCGTAACCATGCGCGGCATTTTGCTCTCCATCCCGGGGCAACAGTCGCGCCAAAGCTCCAAACGTACCGACATCATCCCAGCCAATATCGGCCGGCAATACATACACTTTCCGCGCTTTTTCCATCACGC
This sequence comes from Bacillota bacterium, assembly GCA_021792935.1. Classification (GTDB taxonomy): domain Bacteria; phylum Bacillota; class Sulfobacillia; order Sulfobacillales; family Sulfobacillaceae; genus Sulfobacillus_B. The sequence continues at coordinate 3,709 of JAJYTS010000075.1, forward strand.
CATGATCGACGGAAACTGCCGGCAGCTCGGCAAAAATTTCAGCCGCGTTATCGGGACTTTCCACCAAACTGGCAATGCCGTCCGACAAACCCGGCAAAAACTGCCGCAAGGCTTGCAAAAGCTCCTTGGCCCGGAAAACAAACATTCCCGAGTTCCAAAAAAATCTTCCGCTGGCGACCATCTCCTCGGCCACCTCGCGGGGCGGCTTTTCTACAAAGCGTTTAACATCGAGTGCCTGAGTGCCTGGGAACGCCACGCCATCTCTCTCAATATAACCATATCCGGTTTCAGGATGAGTGGGGATAATGCCAAACGTATAGAATCCCCCATGAACGCCCGCCAGAGTCATGGCATGGTCCACCAGCCGACTGAAACGCTCGCCATTTTGGATCACATGATCCGAGGGCAGGACAAGAATTACAGCTTTTGGATCTCGGCGATAAATTATTTCAGAAGCCCAGCCGATGGAAGGGGCGGTGTTGCAGCCCCGCGGCTCTCCCAAAATTTGCTCTGAAGGAATTCCGGGAAGATTGCCGGATACTTTTTCAACATAGTCGATACCCGTCACCACAAAGGTGTGCGCGTCGTCAATCAGCGACCCCACCCGCTCACGGGTAGACTCCAGCATGCTTTTATCGCCGATAAGAGTCAAAAACTGCTTGGGATGCATGATGCGCGATAATGGCCAAAACCGCTCACCGCGCCCACCCGCCAAAATCACAAGCCACCGTGCCATGCTGCTGATTCCGACCTCTTTTCCCACGCGTTTGTACACACTATAAACACCAGCGTTAATGCCCCACACTGATTATAAAAAGGCCCCCTGAGATGATGATTCAACCCATCCCATAGGGGCTCGCTTTAACACGCCAGCCATTTGCCCACTTGGCTTGCCTATGCTTATTCCTCACCCTATAAAAAATCTGACTGAGCAAAATCCGCGCGATGCGAATGCGGCAATTTCTCCTAAAAGAATCGATTCCCACAGGGTGACGCGTGATATTCGCACCGCCTTTCCTAACCATTCCAATATCAGTTATTCTATCACGCGCCGCCAATCGCGCCATGGGGGTATCCCTTTTGTATAATGATTCTTGGGGGACCCGTGCGATTAAAACCGCATTCATCCGCCGGGAGGTGCTGTCATGAACCGTTTCACGCTAGCCGGGTATCTTGACCATACCTTGTTAAAAGCTGACGCTAGCCGTCAAGATATAGTCAGCCTGGTTGAAGAGGGACAACAATGGCAGACCTACGCCGTCTGCATTAACTCCAGCTGGCTCAAAACCGCCGTACGGACGCGGAACAACCATTCCACTCTTCGCATTGCGTCCACCGTAGGCTTCCCTTTGGGACAATCTGGAACCATGGCTAAGGTTGCGGAGGTCCGCTACGCCATTAATGAAGGAGCCGACGAGATTGATGCGGTTTGGAATCTCGGACTGTTTTTATCCGGCGAATCCGCAGCCGTTGAAGATGATCTCGCCGCCGTCATTGAAGCCGCGAAAGGCGCTCCGGTTAAAGTCATTTTAGAAACGGCGCGGCTTACCCCCGAACAGATAACTGAAGGCGCCCGAATTGCAGTGCGCGCCGGGGCACACACCGTCAAAACCTCAACCGGATTCGGATTTTCCGGGGCTACACAAGAAGCGGTTTCCATCCTTCGCCAAGCTGTGGGAAAAACTGTTGGGGTGAAAGCATCTGGAGGAATTAAAACCTATCAAGACGCCATAAGTCTCATTGAAGCGGGTGCTACCCGCCTGGGACTATCCCGCACCATTGCCGTATTAAATGAGGCTCCGGAAAGCTAAGGCAGCCCCGTCGCCCCGGCAAAGCCACAACAGGAAACCAAAGAAACACCGAAAAGTCTCGTCAAAACAAATGTGGGGGCAAATGCCATGAATCTTGCCATCCTAACCTCTGGTGGCGACGCACCCGGAATGAACGCCGCCATCCGCGCCTTGGTCCGGAGCGGCCTTGCCAAAAATCATAGTTTATGGGGCATTCCCCGCGGATTTGAAGGGCTTTTGCGCGGCAGTCCGACTCCGCTCTTGGCTGCCTCGGTGGCGAACATCCTCATGACCGGGGGCACGATGCTGCGGACATCCCGTTTTGTAGAATTTCAGCAAGAAGCGGTTCGTTTACAAGCGGTCCAGTCGCTCAATCAATGGGGAATGAACGGATTGGTGGTCTTAGGTGGAAATGGTTCCCTGGCCGGAGCCTATGAACTAAGCCAAGCCGGAGTCCCGGTGATTGGCATTCCCGCCAGCATTGACAACGACATCGCGGAGACCGATTACAGCATTGGCTTTGACACCGCTGTCAACAACATCGTGGCGTCCATCGATAAGATTCGCGATACGGCGTCCGCCCACGAACGCATTTTCGTGGTGCAAGTGATGGGCAATCATAGCGGCAATCTGGCCATTGCGGCCGGGCTGGCTTGCGGCGCCGAGGCCATTATTATTCCCGAATGCCTGACCGACTACGACATCATTGAAGAACGCCTGCGCCACACCTATGCCCGCGGAAAAAGGCACAGTTTCATCATTGTCGCCGAGGGTGCCGGGGACGCTCAAACCGTGGCGCAAGAGATTGCCGGCCGCACGGGCCACGAGGCTAAATGGGTGGTTTTAGGACATACCCAACGCGGCGGCCCTCCCACCGCACGAGACCGCATTATGGCGGCGTTATTCGCGAACACGGCACTGCAACTTCTTGACCAAGGCCAGCAGGGGCTCATGGTGGCAGCGCAAGCAGAGACGATGAACGCGGTACCCTTAAAGGATGCCGTTGCTGGCCACAAAACCGCGCCCATGCACTGGAAAAGCCTCGCTGAAATATTGGCGCGGTGACGCGACGGCGTCACCTCTGATACACCCCCCATCACGGTCCGATTTGGCGCAGCCCCCGACGCCAAATTCCAGGCCCCTGTAGTCAACGCGCTTCCATTGGTCACGGCACAATTGGTAGAGCCTGCTATAAACGGCCGCGGAAGAGGTTTTTATGCCGTTCGCATGCCCTACATACTCGCCGGTTCCCGGCACCCGTCGTGGTGGACATTCTGGAGCGGGAACCCGTTATAATGACGATATAAGCTGGCACCATCCTAAACAGCCGGGTTGGTGGCGCCAAGGAGTGTTGAGACGATGCAATTACAGCGGTGGCACGTTCCCGCAAGGTGGGACGCAGGCGTTATCCGCCACATTACTCGTACGTTGTGGCGCCGGATGCCGCCCGCAGTTCTCCTCGTGGGTGCAGTGGGTCTTCTGGCATCGGGCTGTGGAGCCTCTAGCACCAACAGCGCGCTGCAGGCTCGGCTCCTCTCCAGCAGCGACCTGCCGGCAGGATGGGCGGCCGCGCCGTCAACAGCCAACCATCTCGCGGTAAAAGGCACCTCCTGTCTTGCCAACCTACCCGCACACCCAAAGGGATTTACATACGCTAGCGCCAGTTTTGTGGAAGGAACGGCAGTTCCCACTTTCTCTGAGACTCTGTCCCAGGGGAAGGCCGCGGCGAGAACCTGGCGTCGCCTGCAACATGACCTAAAATCCTGCCGCACCGCAGACTTGGTTATTGGCGGAAAAACGTATCGGAGTACGGTACATCCCCTGGCGCTTCCCCGCATCGGCACCGCCTCTGCCGCGTATACCTGGGCTTTTCACATCGCTGGCATACCTATCGGTTCCGATCTTATTCTCTTTCGGCTGGGTTCGTACCGTGGCGAGATAACCTATGGCAGTTTGGGTCCGCCTCTGCCGCGTACCGTCATGACCTTTGCCCATGCGGCGGTGAAAAAGATAAAGAGCGGCACTGCACTCGTCCCACCCACGGTGTCAATCACGTCGGCACCCGTACGCATTGCTCATACGACTCTTGGCAATGTTGCCTACCGCGAGATTGGAAACGGCCCCCCGCTACTAATGATCATGGGCTACGGCGGGACCATGGATACGTGGGATCCGCGCTTTATCGACGCACTCGCTCAGCACTACCAGGTCGTTGTGTTTAATAACGCCGGCATCGGATCCACTGCCGCGCTGCCAAAACCCATAAGTATTGACGCCATGGCCAACCAGACCAGCGCCCTTATCCACACCCTTGGATTTAAGCGCACAAACGTCCTCGGTTGGTCGATGGGCAGCATGATCGCCCAGGCTTTAACCGTACTGCACCCGTCACAAGTCCAAAAGTTAATTTTGTGCGCGGGGTATCCGGGAAACGGCAAGTCGTTGCAACCCACACAGGCAGCCATCAATGATCTGAATAGCGGCAACGCGAAAAAGATTGACTCCGTCCTGTTCCCCGCCAACCAACAGGGTGCCCAGAACACTTACCTCGCAGCGCTCTCCAGCTACTCAGACGCGCCGTCAGCCAGTGCAACAATCATCTCCGCCCAGGCCGGGGTAGTCCTGGGATGGTGGGCCGGCAAGGATCCAGCCGGGCATGGGGCTGCAGCCATCAAAGCGCCCACCCTGGTGGCCGATGGCATGGCGGACCGGCTCGATCCTATCCGCAACACATATTTGCTCGCCCATCTCATCCCAGGCGCGAAGACTCAAGTATACCCCGACGCGGGGCATGCTTTTCTGTTCCAGTATGAGGCGTCATTCATCCCCGTAATTAGGGCGTTTCTCAATGCCGGATAACGCCGAACGAGGGGAGACCGCATGGACTCACTAATAATTGAGGCAATGCAGGCTTACGACTGGGAAGACGTACGACGCATTTATGTAGAAGGAATTCAAACTGGCCAGGCCACCTTTGAACGACAACCGCCGACCTGGGAAGACTGGGATAATGCGCACGCAATCCAATGCCGGTTTGTAGGCAGATGCGACGGCATCGTGGTCGGCTGGGCGGCATTAAGCCCGGTCTCCCATCGGTCTGTGTACGCGGGAGTCGCTGAGGTAAGCATTTATGTTAGCCAAGACGTTCGTCGCCGCGGGAACGGCCATCGACTCCTCAAAGCGCTCATCGACGCTAGTGAAATCGAGGGGTTCTGGACCTTGCAAGCCGGAATCTTCCCCGAGAACACAGCGAGTATCGAACTCCACACAAGGTTGGGGTTTCGAGAAGTGGGGCGTCGGGAACGAATTGGCAAGATGAATGAAAGGTGGCGCGACGTGGTGCTATTGGAGCGGCGAAGCGCGGTGGCCGGGATTAATTAGTCAGGGATGCGATGAACGCAAAAGAGCCCGGTCTCTATACCTTCTTTAAGCGGACGGCAGCAAGGGGAGTCCCGCCTGGTAACCATACAGGACTCCTGCAGTACTATCGCCCACACGAACAAGCCTTCAAAAAGCAATAGCCGTTATTTCACGTCTGAATACATCTCGGGCCGCTGCAAATCCTCGGAGACCGGCACCACATGAGTTTGGTCCCGATCATCCAGCTTGCCAGCTTGCGCATCACGAAACAACCGCAACGTCTGACCCAGACCCTTCCCCAATTCTGGCAGCCGCTTTGGACCAAAGATGAGCAGTACAATAATGAAGAGAACAACGAGGTGCATGGGCGACAACAAGTCTAACACGGGATTCTCCTCCCCTCCCACTCCTGCCAAACCAAAAGCACCGCTGACGCCGACCATCGCCCTAACCGGGAACATCCTTTCTTCCGCGCCAGGTCTAAAGCCGGTTCAACACCCACACTAAATGCATATTCCAGAGAGCATAAAACTTGTACAGATGCAGCGCTCACAGTAATTACTTCGGGGATAATATCCCCGAAATTTTTACCTCTCAAGCCCCGACAATAGCCCCCAGCGTTATCCCCTCAGGTAGGTATGAATCTAGGCCTCATCCCGTCCCAAAAACACGGGGTTCGCAAAAGTGGTCAGAATTCCACGATCCATGCCACTTTCACAACCGCAAATCCGGTGCCAATCGACGCGTTTTCGGTTGAACGCCATACCACTTTTGGGTAGGCTTACAACATGATGCCACTTTTTACCATAAGAAAGGTGTGGAACGTATGCGCCAATCACTGATAGCCGCCATATCGGCCGCCGTCTTTACGGCAGTAGCCATACCGGCCTTGGCTCTGGCCGATGGCAATCACCCTCACCACGTCCATCATGGCCCAAGAAACGTCTCCCCAATTCAGCAGCAGGTGGCCAAACTTAATAAAGAGGTGCAACAGGCACTTCAGGAAATTCAAACACTCTCGAACCAGACCGTTCAACAGCAGAACGAATTATCCCAGGAACAAAACGCCCTAGCCCAGGACCAACAAGAGATTCAAAACCTTTCCAAAGA
>JAJYTS010000076.1 GCA_021792935.1 Bacillota bacterium
GAGGAGAAGAAGCAGGCCATCATTGCGGCTTATCGGCTGCATGAATCGGACACGGGGTCGCCGGAAGTGCAGATTGCGCTACTGACAACGCGCATTCAAGAGCTTACCGAGCACCTGAAAACACACAAAAAGGACCATCATTCCCGTCGCGGTTTGTTAAAGATGGTAGGTCATCGCCGTGCGTTGCTGAATTATCTTAAAGAGAAAGATAATCAACGGTACCATGCGGTGATTCAGCGGTTGGGCTTACGTCGATAGAGCGGGACTTTCCCGCTCTTTTGCTACAGGGCCCGGTGTGGCCGTATAAAGCAGGGGGAACATATGGATATCCACTCAAAAGACATCGTGGTGGGGGGGCGGCGCCTCACTTTGGAAACAGGCCGTATGGCCCGCCAAGCCAACGGGGCTGTCGTAGTTCGCTACGGTGAAACGGTGGTGTTGGTTTCGGCCACCGCCTCTAAAGCGCCGCGCATGGGCATTGATTTCTTTCCATTAACAGTAGATTTCGAAGAACGCATGTATTCCGTGGGCAAAATACCTGGAGGCTACATTAAGCGCGAAGGGCGTCCCAGCGAAAAGGCGATTCTGGCGGCGCGACTCACGGATAGGCCCATTCGGCCCTTGTTTCCCGACGGTTTTCGCAATGACGTGCATGTGGTCGCCAGCGTCTTGTCGGTTGACCATGACCATTCCCCGGAAGTTTGCGGGATGATTGGGGCGTCAGCGGCCTTAAGCATCTCCGATATTCCTTTTGATGGGCCCATAGGCGCCGTGGAAGTGGGACTGGTGGATGGAAATTACGTCATCAATCCGACTTCTGAGGAGGCCGCCCGCAGCCAATTGAAGCTGATGATCGCGGGAACCTACGAGGCTATTCTCATGATTGAGGCGGGAGCTTCTGTCATTTCCGAGGAAAGCATGCTCAATGCCATTTTGTTTGGGCACGAAGAGATTCGACGCATCATTGCCGGAATACGGGAATTTCAGGTGGCGGCGGCAAAGCCCAAAGGAGAGTTCCCCTTATATCTGCCGTCCCCGGAACTGGTGGAAAGGGCACGGCAATTGGCCGAAAGCCAACTTAAAGAAGCCATGCGGGGAGCGGACAAAGAGACTCGCGAATCGCAGATTGATGCCGTTAATCTTGAGGTGTCGGCCCTTCTGCAAGAAGAGTTTCCCGACCAGACCGATCTTATCGCCAGTGTTCTGAAAAAGCAGTTGAAGCGTGTGGTGCGGTACGCCATCATCCACGAAAAGATTCGCCCCGATGGACGCGGTTTCGAGGAGATTCGCCCCATATCCGTGGAGGTGGGCGTGTTGCCGCGCGTGCATGGCACCGGATTATTCACCCGCGGCCAGACTCAGGCTCTGACAGCCATGACGCTCGGCCCTCTTTCCGACCAGCAAATGTTGGACGGCATCGGGGAACAGGAATCCAAGCGCTATATGCATCACTATAATTTCCCTCCTTTCGCGACGGGCGAAACGGGTCCTATGCGAGGCCCCAACCGCCGCGCCATTGGTCACGGCGCTCTAGCGGAACGCGCACTGGAACCGGTCATTCCTTCTGAGGAAGAGTTTCCTTATGCCTTGCGCTTAGTGTCCGACATTCTCGAATCGAACGGCTCAAGCTCCATGGCATCGGTGTGTGGAAGCACCCTGGCGCTGATGGATGGGGGTGTACCCATAAAATCGCCGGTGGCGGGGATTGCGATGGGGCTGGTCAAGGACGAGGATGGATTCGCCATTTTGACCGATATTCAAGGAATGGAAGATTTCCTCGGAGATATGGACTTTAAGGTGGCCGGCAGCCGCGAGGGCATCACCGCCATCCAGATGGATATTAAGATACACGGCTTAGCCCGGGAAATTTTGGAACAAGCTCTGAATCAAGCCCGGGAAGCGCGCTTGTTCATTCTTGATCGCATGCTGGCGGTTATTGCCGAGCCGCGCCAGGCACTCTCGCCGTTTGCGCCGCGCATTCTTACTATCCATATTGATCCGGATAAAATTCGTGAGGTGATTGGTCCCGGCGGCAAAACCATCAACAAGATTATTGATTCCACCAAGGTTGGCGAGAAAAAGGTGGATATCGACATCCAAGATGACGGCACCATTTACATTGCCGCCGTCAACCAAGAGGCGGGTCAGCGGGCCATGGAAATGATTCAGGATCTGACTCGCGAGGTGGCCGTCGGAGAAGTGTACACCGGCAAAGTAACGCGGCTTATGAACTTTGGCGCCTTTGTCGAAATTCTTCCGGGAAAGGAAGGATTGGTCCATATTTCGCAGCTCTCGCATCAGCGGGTGGCGAAAGTGGAGGACGCCGTGCAAACGGGCGACGTGATTCAGGTGAAGGTGGTCGAAATTGACAACATGGGCCGCATTAATCTGTCTCACAAGGAACTGCTGCCCCGCCCCGAAGGATTGGAAACGGTGGCCGCCGGAGCAGGACACGAGCGAAGCCGTTCTTCCCGCCCCGATCGTCATGAGGGCCCGAGGGGTCCAAGACGGAATGGACCCGGACCCCGCCGCGACAATCACTAATGCGGATTGGGGTGCAAGTCTCATATCCGCGGGGATTACCGAAAGCAATTGAGGAGGCCGGCCGAGCCGGCCTTCGTTGTCTGCAGGTTTTCAGCAGAAACCCTGTAGGAGGGCAATCCCAACCCCTTCCGACGCGGGAAAGCATTCGAATCCCGCTCTCTCAATGGAGTATTTCCCCCTTCTTTGTGCATGCGCCCTACTTTGTCAATCCGGCCGCTTTGGACCCGGTGAAGCAGGAGCGGGCTGGCATAGTTCTCACCCAAGAGATGCGGCGAGTAAAGCGGCTTTGCGGCCAGTATCTTGTCATGCATTGCGGTCATGCAAGCAAACTAGGGTTGGTGGAAGAAGGGGAGGCCGCTCTGGTCAAGACCTTGACCGCCATGCTGCGCGCACCGGGTCGGATTGTTCTGGAAAACAGCGGTGGACAAGGAAACGAACTGGGCGCGGACATTGAAGGATTGGGACGCATATTGGCGCGTTTGGGCCGCACTCGTCGGGTTGGAGTCATGTTGGATACCGCACACGCCTTGGCCGCCGGCTATCCACTTTCCCGGGAGAGCGACTTTTTAGCCCTGTGGGCATTGGTGGACCGGCATATCGGCTTAGATCGGGTGATAGGAATACACCTGAACGACAATCCTTTTCCAGTCGGGTCGCACCAGGATCGGCATGCCCATCTCTTAACCGGATCGCTGGGTGAAGGCGCCCTTCGCGAACTGCTGGCGTGGGCTAACCGCCGGGAATGTCCCTTGCTGCTGGAGACGCCGGGTCGAACCGTGGACGAGCGCGAGGACGATCTGCGGATTATCAAGACACTACTTTAATGACTGGGGTCGTTGTTAGCGCATTATCCTCCCTGTGGCGGGACAGACTGCTTCGGGAAGGAGGTGGGGGACTTGGCGCGAGGACAAAACCTCAGGGCTTTGGCGGCGTCTCTGGCGCTAGCGGTTTTAGCGGGTTGCGGTCTTTTTCCAGCGGCTCCCCAGCCTGGACCCGCACAGCCCTTGCCGCCTCCTTCCGCTCGGATGAAAGGGATGACCGAGGCCGGGTATACCACGACGGTGTTTAATACCGCGGCGGTGCGCGATTCCATTATTCGTCTGCATCGCGATGGGGTAAACTGGCTGGCCATTCAAGTCGGTTGGTATCAAGCCAACAATGCCTCCACCGTTATAGCCCCCAATGCTAAAACTCCTACGGATGCCAGCGTCACCCGTCTCATTCAGTTGGCTCACCACCAGGGGATGCGGGTGTTTTTAAATCCGTTCGTCAATTCCATGGTGGGAAGCGGCTGGCAAGCACTCTTTCACCCCTCGTCCACCGCGGCCTGGTTCTCGAGTTTTGACGGCTATTTGGCTCACTACGCCGCCTTGGCTCAACGCGATCATGCGGACTTATTCGCTATTGGGGATGAATTTGATTCGCTCGACGACGTCCGCTCGTACGAGCCTTATTGGGCCAAAGCCATTCAAACCGTGCGCCGCGATTATCATGGCCCCATCACTTATGGGGCCAATTACACCCATTATCCAGATGTGACGTTTTGGAAGCTGGTGGATGATGTCGGAATTGACGCCTACTTCCCTCTGAGTCAGGCTCTCAATCCCACCGTCAGCCAGCTTGCCCAGTCATGGAATACGCGGGCGAACGAGATAGAAAAGTGGCGAAATTCGGCCGGGTTGGCAAACAAAGAGTTTTTAATTACAGAACTGGGGTACCCCTCGGAGAATGGAGCGGCAGCTATGCCAAGCGCCTGGGTTCCCCAACAGCCCGTCAACTTATCTCTTCAACAAAAGCTTTATTTGGCCACATTTCGATCACTGTGGCAACGTCCCTGGCTAAAAGGAATCATGTGGTTCTGGTGGGCCAATCCTTCCAATCCCGATTGGCGGGGAGGCCCTCACGACAATGGGTACACTCTTCGCGACAAGCCAGCGGAGATGGTGCTGAAGCACTATTTTAGCGGGGCGCAGCCATCGCAGGGCAAACGCAACGTTAAAGGTGGGTCAGGTACGATGGTCAAGGGGTAAAATCCAACGATTTGGGTGCCGCCTCGACTTGAAATAATTCCCAATCCGCCCGGAATCGTTTTTTTGCGTCACGGGCGTGTCCCCTTCCCCTTCTGGGATCTGGGCCGGGTTCTAGTTGGTAGGGTGCCGACATAGGACAGCTTGGGGGGATAACATGTACTTTCAGGTGATTTCACTCCGTGGTCCAATAGCCCGCTTGGCTATATTGGTGGGAATTCTGCTGCTGGCTGCCTGGATGATCAACCCCCGTCTATCCCATGCGCGTGAGGCTCCGACCCCTATTCCCGTGTACCGGGTGCAGACATCCCACAAGGTCATGGCCCTCACCGTAAACGTGGTGTGGGGGACAGAATATGTGCCCCGGTTGCTGACGGCCCTTCAAGAGCATCACGCGGTGGCGACTTTCATGGTGGGGGGTGCCTGGGCTCGCGCCCATCCTGATTTGGTAAAGCAGATGCGGCGGGACGGCGATGAAATTGGCAACCATGGCTGGAACCACGGCCATCCCAATCAAATGTCCTTCGCGGCCAATGTTGATGATATTCAACGCACCAATCGTCAAATCCAAGAAATCGCGGGGGTAACGCCTCGCGTTTACGCGCCTCCCTACGGCGAGTTCAATGGGACCGTTCTTAAAGCCGCTCAGGCGGCTCATATGTCGTTGGTGATGTGGACGATTGACACCATTGACTGGCGTCCTTCATCATCCGCGGCCTATATGGTCGACAAAGTCTTGGCGCGCAGCGCCCCCGGGTCCTTGGTGCTGATGCATCCCACGGACCGCACCGCGATGGCTTTTCCCCGCATTATCCAGGGCCTGACGGAAAAGGGATATCAACTGGTGACCGTAACCAGGCTCTTAAACACGGGAATTCCCAAAACCGACTCGTAGCTCCCGCCAAAAATCGCTATCATAAGGTGTATTGGAGGCGAGAATTATCGACTTTTTAGAGCGCTTGCCGTCCGGGCTGACAGTGGTGTATGACGACATTCCCTCGGTAGGCACCACCGCCTTGGCTTTTTTTATTGGTGTGGGGAGCCGTGACGAAACACCGTCGCAATGGGGAACCGCGCATCTCTTGGAGCACATGTTGTTTAAAGGGGCGGGCACCTTAGACCAGAGCGCCATTGCCCGGCAGATGGACAAGTTGGGGGCGGAGGTCAACGCGTTTACGACTCGCGACTATACCTGCTTTCATGCGCGGGTGTTGGATTCTGAAGCCATTACCGCTTATCGCCTTTTGAAAGTTATGGTGACGGAGCCCTGGCTTCGTCAAGACGATCTCGCACGGGAAAAAAATGTGGTGCGAGAGGAAATGCGGGAAAGTCAGGATGATCCGGATGATGTGCTCGACCTCCTGCTCACTGACGCTCTCTACTCCGATCTCTCATACAGCCATGATGTCTTGGGGTCCCTGCAAAGTCTTGACCAAATAGAGGCGCGGGATTTATCCGCCTTTTTTCATCAGTATTACCGTCCTCCTCGTATGGTGTTTGCCATATCGGGAGGAGCCCGGCAGCAAGTCTTGGATCTTATATCGCGCGATTTTTCCGCTTCACCTGTTGCGGAGGCTACGCCTGTGGTGCCTTTTAGGCCATCGTGGCGCTTTGAGACGCGTCAGACCGTTGCGGACTGGGAACAGCTTCACATTGGACTGGCCGTTCCCGCCCCGGCACGCTCCCATCCGTCTTACTATGGCGCTCTCATGGCCGCCAGCATTTTGGGAGGGCAGAATAGTTCGCGCCTTTGGCAGCGGCTGCGTGAAGAAGAAGGGTTGGTATACACCGTCGGCACCCAATATACCGCCGAACAGGGTTTTGGCGAGATGACTACCTATTTGTCTGTAGGCCCGCGGCAACTGGTGCAATCCTTAGAGGCATTGGGTGCAGAACTGGGGCGGATGGGAAAACAGGAGCCGGACGCGCAGGAGATGGAAAGTACCCGCACCAGTCTTTTTACCATATTGATGATGGCCTTAGAGGCGCCGGATTCCCGGGTGCTGCGTTTGGGGCGGTATGGCTTGGATCAAATACTCCCCGAGCCCATCGAATTGGTAAGAGACAGGCTGGGGCAGGTTGACGCAGAAACTGTTCAGGCTCTGGCGCGCCGCTGGTCCGATATGGATCAGATGGCGAAGGCCTGGGCCGGTCCCATTGCGTCTCCGGTTGCTGACTTGCTGGATTACTTGCGAAGGGGAATTGAACATGCCTGACCGGTTGGAAGAAATTTTTATGTGGCAAGAGCGGTTTAATGAGCGGATTCGCCGGGATCGTCAATTGGATTTTGCTAAGGCGGAGTGGATTCAGAAGGAGGCCATGGCACTTTTAGTGGAACTGGCCGAAGTGATGGAAGAGGCGCGGTATAAGTGGTGGAAGAACTTTAAGCCGATTGAGCCCGCTAAGCTTCAAGAAGAGCTGGTCGATGTGCTCCATTTCTTTATTAGCATGTGCATTGACGCGGGAATGGATGCGGAATCCTTATACCAGGGTTATTTGGCCAAAAATCGGGAAAACTTTCGCCGGCAAGAAGGCTTGACGGATAAGGAGGGTTACGCGCCGATTAACCCCAGGTCTGAATAAGGGCTCTCGTTCATAGATTTTTGCGGGAGGCGGACCAACCCATGCGCATGAGCGAACTTTCTTCCAAAGATATTATCAATTTGACCACGGGAATGCGCCTGGGGTCGCTGGGAGATAGCGACCTCATCATCAATACGGAAACAGGAGCCATCGAAATAATTTTGGTGGCGCTCAAAGATCGCGCCCATCGCGGCCAACGTCTGGAAATTCCCTGGTCGGCCATTCGCCGAGTGGGGCCGCAAGTGATGATTGTGGACATTGACGAGGTGCCAAAGATCGCGAAAACTGGTCAAAATTAAATGGTTGAGGTGCCGCCCCCGTTTCATACTACCCAGGCAGGTGATATGAAAGGGGGTTGATTATGTCAAAGACCTTGGTTGGCGCTTTTGAGGATCATCATGAGGCGGACAAGGTGGTTCACGATCTGGAAAACCAGGGAGTGGACAATAAGCAGATTTCCGTTTTAGCTAAGCACGACGGTAAAACGGAAAAGGGGCATCCCACCGGCCATGGCACGCATGACCTATCCAGCGGGATTGGCTGGGGCGCGGCCGGAGGAGGCGCGGTTGGATTGCTGGCCAGCGCGGGAGCATTGGCCATTCCCGGGGTGGGGCCGATTTTAGCCATGGGCCCTCTGGCCGCCACATTGAGCGGTGCCGCCGCCGGGGGATTGGTTGGCGGACTCATGGACTACGGCATTCCCAAACGTGAGAGTGAGCATCTTGAACACAGCCTCAAGCACGGGGCGGTGGTGGTGTCCGTCAAAGCCGGTGATGAGGAAGTGGACAAGGCGCGGCATGTGTTCGAAAAACACGGTGCGCGCGATATCTATGAGCACTAGTTAGGAGAGGCATTTTGCCTCTCCTTCTTTTTTGCCCCTGTGACACCCCTCAATCTTAGGTCCGTATGATATACGGGAGTGAGATGGGGAGTGGAATCTATGCATAGCATTGTTGTGGCGGGGGGCGACACCCGCGATGTCTGGCTGTGTCAAATGCTGCAGTCTCGCGGCCATCACGTGCGCACTTGGGGAATCCGCGTTCCCGGGGTGGCGGCTTTTACGTTGTCTGATCCCGCTCCCACCGTTCTTATTGGGCCCATGACCGGAATCGGTGAAGATGGTTGGATGCAGGCCGCCGATGGCAGAGTGCGGCTTACGGAAGAGTTTTTGTCGCGCATGCCAGGGGGGGCATTGCTGGCCGCGGGATTGATTGCCGACGGCATTGCCGAGCGTTGCCTCAAGTTAGGAATTCAAACCATTCAATACCGGCTAAAATCCAGTTTTATGTGGCTTAACGCCGTACCCACGGCGGAGGGAGCCATTGCTCATGCTATTGGCCGTTCTGGCCAGACGTTGTTTGGCCGTCCGCTTGGCATCATCGGCTTTGGCCGTGTCGGGTTGGTGTTGGCCGACCGCCTTTCTCGCTATGGGGCGCTTCCTCTCGTCTTTGAACGGACGGCGGAAAAACGGGCCATGGCACGAGCGCTGGGCCATCGGACCCTACCCTTGGATGCTGACCCGCGACCCCCATTGGATGGGCTTTTTAATACCGCTCCGGCGCCGGTGTTGACCGGCGATTGGTTTGGGGCCGATGGTCCCGATTGGGTAATAGACCTGGCCTCCATCCCCGGAGGATTGACGCCGGAACTTCGCGGCGCCCCGTTTATCGCGGACCGTTACGAGCAGATCTTGAGCATTCCCGGAAAGGTGGCCCCCATCCGCGCGGCCGAGATTATCTGGGAAACGCTCGGCTTGGCCTTAGAGGAGGACTCTGAAGATGGAAAGATTGTCAGGCGCGCGCATTGGCGTAGCAATGGCCGCTTCCCACTGTAATTTGTCGCGAGCAGTCGTTACAATAAAAGAGTTGGTGGAGGAAGGGGCGGAAGTAACCCCGATTATTTCCCCCAGCATTTTGTCCGTTGCCACGCGATTTGGCACGGGTGAATATTGGCGGAAGGAAATTGGGGAAACGGCTAATCGGGAGATGCTGTTCTCAATTCCCGACGTGGAACCTACCGGCCCCCAGCATTGGTTTGATGTGGTGTTGGTCATGCCCTGCACAGGCAACACTTTAGCCAAATTAGCCAACGCTCTTAATGATTCACCGGTCACGATGGCGGCTAAAGCGCAGTTGCGCAACGGGCGCCCAGTATTGTTGGCCATTACTTCCAACGATTTGCTGGGCATGAATGCCATAAATTTGGGTCGTTTGCTCTCGTCGCGCAATATTTATTTCGTGCCGTTCGGCCAAGATGATCCGATGAAAAAGCCGCGGTCGTTGGATGCTCACCTGGAGTTGGCGGTTCCCAGTTTGCAGGCGGCTATGCGGGGTGAGCAATTGCAACCAATTTTGCAGCCTTGGAAATAAAATGAGAGGTGTGACGGTGTTGTCGGGTTATCGGATTGCCATTGTGGGAGCGACAGGTTTGGTTGGGCAAACCATTTTGCAAGTTTTGCGGGATCACTCCGTGCCTGTGGCGGTGCTAGTGCCTCTAGCGCGCGAGAGTCAAGAGCGGGTCGTACGATTTCAAGGGCGCGATATACCGGTTGAACCATTGCAAGATATGGATTGGAATCGGGTG
>JAJYTS010000077.1 GCA_021792935.1 Bacillota bacterium
AGGCGAAAATCGGGGCCAAGGCCCCGCCGACGTGACCAATACCATCCGTCAACGCGACACCGGTAGCTCGCGCGTGGGTGGGAAAACTCTCGGCAGTCAAAGCATACAGCATGGGGAAGAAGAATACCAAGGCTACCGATAGCAAAAATCCGGCAATGTAGATGGTAGCGGCACTGGGAATCAACCCGAAGGCCGCCAAGGACAGAGCATAAATGAGAATGCCGCCAATAATGGCGAACTTGCGTTCAAAGCGGTCGCCCAGCCAGGTCGACAATATCGCGCCAATGGGATAGCCAATGCCTGTCACCAACAGAAACACAATGCTGCTGGTGATGGTATATCCGTGATCCACCAGCAAGGTGGGTGCCAGTCCCAACCACGCATAGTCGCTCAGATACATGAACAGCCATATAAAAAACAGCAGTATCCAGCGCCCCACGTAGGGCGGTCGGAATAAGGCACGGGTGGGGAACTTAACGTCATGAGTTTCATCGGGAAGCTTTTCAGGGACTGGAAGACTGTGACCCAGCTTGCGTTCGGCCCGCTCCTCGGCCGCTCGCACCACCGCATCCGCTTCCTCGAGCCGATTGTGAACAATGAGCCAACGCGGCGACTCCGGGATATGAACCGTCCAAAATAGGGTGAGGCCCCCGAGCGCGCCCACAAAAAACATTCCCCGCCACCCCCAGCTAAAGTGGGGGACTAGGGCCAACGCAACAAACGGCACCACAGCCAGCCCGGAGAATGAGAATATATTGGCTAAACCGGTAAAACGTCCCCGCACCGGCGCCGGCGACATTTCTCCAATATACGCGGAAATTGACGCGATTTCTGCTCCAATTCCCATGCCGGTGATAAAGCGCCAGAAGGTAAGCCAACTCAGATTGAACGATACCATAGTCGCCAGCGAGCCGATGGTAAACAATGTGGTGGCGGATATTATGGCTGTCCGACGGCCTCGAAGATCGGCCATCGTGCTGTTCAAATAGGCGCCAAGAATATAGCCCAGCAAGCTAGCCGTTATCGATATGGCTGCGGCGGCGGTTGATACATGAAACTGTTTCACAATGTCGGGAAGATCAAATGATACATTGGTGATGTCGTAAAACGAAACCAGATATCCCATTCCAACGACCCACAGCACCACCGTGCCAAAAGGCCAAATTGGAATGCGATCGAGCCGAGATATAATTTCCCCGCCCGACCGCGCGTTTCCGGAAATCACATCGGTCATCTCCTTTCCAAAAATTAACATACCATCCAGTCGGTATGCTCGCAATATGAATCATTGCGCATCATTTCGCATAATTCGACAACACATGCCGATGGCGGGCATAGCCCTCTCTCTTGTCCACCACGGCCGGAACAATTCATCGCACCGCCTGTTTGGCCCTGTTGGCGGGAACCGTTGCACTCAACGCAAAAAAACCCCGCGGAAAGGGAAGTTCATGGGGTTTGGGAAGTGTGGAGGGAAAACGCGCTAGGGCGTTTTAACCTGCTGAAGCCTGGTCATCAGCTCTTTAACCTTTGGGGACGAAATGAGAACCAGTGTCTTATTGGACGACAGCGCCAGCACCGGATTGATCTGTTTACCGGGCTGATACTCAAATATATGCGCGGATTGGCCGTTTTTCAGAGTGTAATGGCCAGCCTTCAAATGGGCCGTGCTGATTCCGTCGGTTCGTGCTGCCAATTGATATCCCAGTTTATGGGTGACCCACTGCGCGTGCACCGTATTGGAACTTAACTCCACTGCCCCAAAGCCGGTTTTCACGGTCACCTTGCCCCGCGAATAGGTCCAACCCGACCCTGCCTGATGCAAAGGGAGAACGAATAAAAAGGCCACCAGCAACACAAATAAACCCCACAGCAGATACCGTCCGCGAGCGCCCCGCGAACCCGTTCTGCGAAAAACCAACAGCAATAATATGATGACCGGCCCTATCGACGCATAGGGAGCAGACTGGAGAAAAACGGTCCAAAAAGAAACATGAAATCCAAAAGCCATGTATTCCCCCACATCCTCGCCATTTAATAGATCCAGTATACGACGGCCATCCCCAATTTCCATTAAAAAAGCGTGCGCTTTTTGGCGGCTTGAGTATCTTTCGCTATTGATCGCCATAGGCTGGAGAGGGGTGGGCCGGGCCATATCACATTAAGCAGGAGCACTCAAAATTCAAACACCGGTAAGACTGCTTCACGATAAAAGATTCTGGCCACAATATGGCTTAATTCGTACACCAAATAGATGACCGAGCCGATAATTAGCATCGATAACGCGTCGGGCGGCGCGACAATGGCGGCGATTAGAAAGGCGATAAGTATCGCGTAGCGCCGATAGCGGAGAAAAAGAGCCGGGGGTAAAATGCCCAGATGAGCCGTCACCCCGGAAATCAGAGGCAACTCGGCTAGAAAGCCGAAAGGGATCGTAAGGTAAATAATGAAGTTAAGATAGTTGGACAAGGACCAAAACTCTGAAACGCCCTGACCCACAAATGACAGCATCACTCTCAGCACCAAGGGAACGAAAATAAAGAATCCCCCCGCCATGCCCCCTAAAAACAGGACAAGACCCGGGCCCACCAACACGGCCGCTATGCGCTTCTCACCGCTCGTTAATCCCGGCCGCACAAACGCCGCCGCCTCATAAACGATGAGGGGCGACGAAATCACCAAGGCCATAATAAAATCCACTTTAATTAACGCGAAAAACGCTTCAGGGACCCCAATCACTACAACGTGCTTGACGTGGGCATGCATCACCAGCCATCCCAGCACCGGACGCGCGAAGAAAAATCCCCCCAAAAAGAGCCCCCCCACCACAATCATCGTAAGCAGGAGGCGCTGTCTCAACTCACTCAAATGGTCAATGAGGGGCATTTCCCTGTCTGGCATGGCACAACCTCGCTACCTGGTCCAATCGCTTCGCCCGTTAAACCGGCAGCAGGATTGCCGTAGTTTTAGTCCACCTTATGCCCCATCACCCGTGTTTAGTCACCAATGCCTCCCGTGGCCAGAAACGTTTCCACTAATGTTTGGACACGCCCAGGCTGATCCAACAATGCCAGATGCCCGGCATCAGGGACGGCGCACACTGTACCGCGGGGAATTAACCGCGCCGCACGGTCAGCCATTTCCGGCGTCGTGCGATTGTCCTTGGTCCCGACAATCAGAAGAGTTTCCGCCTCAAGTTGACTAAATATCTCGGAATTGTCCACGAGATAAATTTCCCGCATGGCCTTGAGATAAGACTCAACCTCCTGCATCGCCAAGTCCGCCGCGAGCTGCTGCTTCACCTCCGGATCGGCGGCTGGTGTTAGAGTCGACTCCGCGTAACCCAGGGCAAATTCCGCCATTGACTGATTAAGCAACTCCTGGCGCCGCGCTTCAACCAATTCCAAGCCGCCGGAAAAACCGGGGGTAGTCCCCATTAATACCACGCGCCCTACCCGGTCTGGCCAGCGTAGAGCGGCCCGACTCATGACCCAGGTGCCTAGCGACACCCCCAGCAAATGGCATGGCCTATCCGCGATGGTCAGCAAGTCGCCCACATCATTGACCCAAGCATCGAGACCAGGCTCCAAGCGAGCGTTGTCCCCCACCCCGCGCGGGTCGTAACTAATCACCTGATAATGCCGGGATAGCGGCGGGATAATACGATAGTACAAGAATCGGCCTAGCCCTAGGCTGGGATGACAAATCACAGCCTCTGGCCCGTCACCCAACGTTAAATATTTGAGCCCATTTTCCGTATGCAGCATGACTACCCTCCCTCCACTCAGCGCCTCGCCGCCGCACGCACTGCGGAAAGCGCCTCAACGTTTTCAACTGAGGACAAATCGCCGCTGGCCAATCCAATATAGCTGGATTTAATGGCGCGCCGCACAACCTTGCCGTTGCGAGTCTTAGGCAATTCAGAAACAATGTGTACGTCACGCGGCCGCATCGCCTTACCCATATGCATGGCCACAAACTCCTTCAAAACGCCGGGAAGTTCGACCACGTCGCTTCCCTCGCGCACCACCACAAAGCAGACAAGACTCTCCCCTTTAATGTCGTCGGGCACCCCAATTGCGGCGGCTTCCACCACGTCTGAATGAGACACGAGTACCGATTCCACCTCCGCTGGCCCCAGCCGCTTGCCCGCCAACTTGATGGTATCGTCACTGCGCCCTAAAATATACCAAAATCCCTCGCCATCCACATAAGCAAAGTCGCCATGGACCCAGACACCCGGCCACCGACGCCAATAGGCATCGAGATAGCGGTCCCGATTATTCCAGAAACCACGCGTCATTCCCGGCCAGGGGGCCGATATCACGAGTTCCCCCACCTGGTTTTGTGTGGGATTCCCGGCGTCATCCACCACCCCAGCCACGATTCCCGGGATGGGGCCATTAAACGCGCAGGGCTTTTGCGGCTCCGTGGCAAACGCGCTCACAATCCCGCCGGAAATTTCTGTTCCGCCGCTATAGTTGATGATTGGGCAGCGCTTATTCCCCACCTTTTCAAAAAACCATTGCCAGGGATCGGGATTCCATGGTTCTCCCGATGACCCGAGAATCCGCAAAGATCGGAGACTCACCTTTTGCAAGGGCTCGTCGCCATAGGCCATCAACCCCCGTATCGCGGTCGGTGAAATGCCAAACACCGTCACCCGGTGGCGGTCAATCATTTCCCATAGGCGTGCCGGGGTGGGATAATCGGGGGTGCCGTCATACAGCACAATAGTGCAGCCGGTAATGAGACCTCCATACACCATCCAGGGACCCATCATCCAGCCCATGTCGGAATACCAGAAAAATACGTCGTCGTCCCGCAAATCAAAGGCGTGCCACAAGTCTTGAACCGCTTTTAAGGGAAAGCCCAAATGGGGATGCAGGGCGCCCTTAGGCTTTCCGGTGGTTCCCGAGGTGTAAATAAGCAATAAAGGGGTTTCGCTAGGAACTATCTTTGTCGGGTAAGGCGCATCGCTAGCGGCCGCCATCGCCTCATCCCACCACAAGTCCCGCCCTTCGCGCATGGGAGCATCGATCCCGAGGCGCCTAACCACCAGCGTATGCGAAACACTGGGGGAATCCGCCAACGCCTCATCGCATTGAGCCTTCATGGCCACCTGCCGCCCTCGCCGGGTAAAACCATCGGCAGTCACCACCAACTTGGCTCCACTGTCCCGAAGGCGGGTAGCCATAGCCGGTGCCCCATATCCGGAAAAGATGGGCACCACCACGGCCGCCACTTTGGCACACGCCATGATGGCAATAACCGCCTCAATGCCCATGGGCAAATATATCGCCACCCGATCACCCGTGGCCACGCCCAGCGAGTCAAAACTAAAGGCTAAACGGTCCACGGCCGACCGTAATTGCGCGTAAGTCCAGCGCGCCACCGCTCCACTTTCCGTTTCCTCAATGGCTGCCAGATTATCCCCACGCCCCTCCTCAACATGACGGTCCAAAGCCGCCAAGGCTACATTGGAGGTTCCTCCCACAAACCATTGCGGCCACTCAATTCCTGCTGTCACATCCAAGACAGTATGGTAAGGATCGACAAAAGGCCAGTCCACCATTTTCACGACGGCGTCCCAAAACCAGGCAGGGTCGGCGGCCGCGCGCGTCCGCAACTCCTGCAGGCTTGCCAATCCCTGTCCGCGTAAAAAGCGCCCCATCCGACTATCCCGGATCATGGCTTCGCTAGGTCGCCACACAACCTCTTGATTTTCGAAATCCACCGATCTTTTCCTCCTAGTGGGCCCATCCCCAGGCTTGCCGATAGGCCGTGTCAGTATCAATATCAAAGCTCGGATCGGGCCGGTTGCCTACCTCCACATCCACCCAGGCCGCATCTGTCCGAGAACTCCACAACTTTCCCAATCCAAAATCGCCTGTCAAGGTCCCGACCACCGCATCCCAATCGTGGTCAAAAAACACGGGGTGGCCGGGAACTCCGTGGTAGCGCGCCCGCACCGCGTGAATAGAGGCGGAACGGCGGCGGAATGCCCCATACACGGCGATAATATCTTCTTTGGTCACGAAGGGCTGGTCGGCCAGCATGATGCCAGCGATGACCGGCCCCCAGCGCCGGCGCACCTCTTCAATTCCGCGGCGAAGTGATTCCGCCAGCCCTCTTTCCGGGTGCGGATTGACGATAAAGGACCCATAACCCGGATCCCGCCGCGTCACCGCCAGAGGGGAAAATCCCGCCGCTTGTGCCGTCAATTGCTGGTGTTGCAACAACGTGCGCCCCTCAACCCAGGGCAAGTCGGGCTTGACCCGCCCACCCATCCGGGTGGCCAGCCCCGCCGCCAGGATTAGCATGGGCGGGTTAGCGATGGATGCGCTCTTTTCCATCTAGCGGTCCTCCCAGGGACTCGTTGCGGGCGGCCATGAGCTGCGACACAATACTAATGGCAATCTCGTCAGGGTTCTCCGCCCCAATATCTAATCCCACCGGGCTATACAAAGGCAATTGGCTAACCGCCACTCCGGTTTTGGCGATCATGTCCCGTGTGCGCGAGAGCGGTCCCAACATCCCGATGAAACGCGGAGCACTATGGGCGGCCACCATCATGGCTTCTTCGTCCCGCCTTTGATGGTGATTCATGATGACCCAAAAACTCTTTGACAGTTCTTCCGGGTCTACCTCGGAGGCGTCTCTCACCAAGTGGCGCACCCCGGGGAACTGTTCCTCGTTGTTAACATGGTCGCGGGCATCCAACACCACCACGTCAAATCCCGCCTGCCGGGCTAAACTGGCCACCGGCCGGGCATCATGGCCGGCCCCGGCGACAATGAGCCGTTGCGGCGGGCGCATCACGTCCCACCAATACCCATCTTTCACCCCCGCCGATGCCAGTGCCTCTGCTTCTAAGGGAGTAAAAGGCGGCATTCCGCCATGGCCCCGGGTCCGCCACTCGCCGGCGTTGGTGGCAAAATAACGCTGCCCTTGCGGCAACTGGCCTCCCCAGCTGAAGGCCTCTTCCCGACGCACCTTCTCCAGCAATTCTTGCCAAAAGCTTTCGGTGAAATCGACCGGCTCAACCCAAATTTCCACATGACCTTTGCAGCCGATACCTAAACTCCACATCTCATCTTCCGCCAGATCATAATCCCGGACTGTTGGCACTCCCGTATTCATGGCCTGTTCCGCGTAAATAAAAAGATCGCCCTCCAAACAGCCCCCGCTGAGCGCCCCATGCATACGTCCATTCAAAGCCATAACCATTTTTGCGCCCGGCCTGCGGTAAGCCGACCCTTTAACCCCAACTAAGGTTAATAAGGCAACCTTCTGTCCTTGCTGATGCCATTGCTCGGCTGTTTCCAGCATGATGCGCGCTTCACGTGTCGAGGACAAAGTCACTCCCCCTCTGTTAACCCGCCATCTGTTTTGCTTCTTTGGCCACTCGCCCGAAAAAGTCGTTCATAATATAGGTTGCTACCCCTGACAGCATACGCTGTCCCACTCCCGCCACGGTTCCACCCACTTTAGCTTCGCCTTCATAGAGAACATCACAGCCCTCCTCGACGGGGTTAAAGCGAACAGACAAATTGATGCTCACGAACCCCCCGGGGCCTTGTCCGTCCATGACCAGGCGATAGGAAACAGGATGCTCAACATCATGCATAGCCATGGTCCCCGTGTAGCGTCCGCGAATCGCCGCCACTCCCATTTCCATATCAGCGTGATAGGTTCCGTCCTCACGGGGCTCCAGCCGCTTGAGCCCCGGCATGGTCCGCACTAGCACCTTGGGATCGGTCAGAAGGCGAAAACATAAGTCGGGGCTCGCCTCAATCATTCGATGACCTTTCAGATTCACCGTTCTCCCTGCCTTTCACTGCCATTATAACCCGCCCCGGCCCTCTAGTTGGGCCCACGCCGCCGTGAGGGAGCGGAAATTGGGCACCGTGGCATAAACGCTGTGACGAGCCAATGCCACCATGGAGGGTGACGATAGGCGACCTGGGTCCTTAACCTCGAACGGGTTCCACCAGTATAAGCGTCCGCTTAAATAGCGCTGCCAGCGACCCGCCCAGCGATCGAGGTCTCCATCGTCCTCCTCAAATCCGTCCGATACTAAAACTAATGAGGAACGCGACGACACCCCACGGCCCCGCTCTCGTTCCCATAAGCTTCGCAGGCTCGCCCCAATTCGGGTCCCGCCGCCCCTGTCGGGCGTGGCGTCGGAAACGTCAGCCAAGGCCCGGTCCACATGAAAATGCTTCAACGAGGGGGTTAAAATGCTGAGGCGGGTGCTGAAGGCATATACCGCCAACCTGCGCTCATGCCGCATCATGGCATGCAAAAATTGCAATAAGGGACGATGATACGCGGCCATCGATCCGCTCATATCCAAGAGTACGGTTAGGGCCATGGGCTGGCGGCGCGCGCTGTCGTAATAAAGATGCACCCACTCACTGCCTTCACGACCGCGGCGCATTGTTTCATGAGGGTTCCAACGGCTTCCCCGCAAATCCGGCCGCGCTAAATAAGAGGCCATGGTGAGAGGGCGCTTAGGCCGATACAGCGCCATTAACACCCGCAATTCCTCATCGGTGAGCCGTTCCAGACGGCGATTGCCCACCACTTCCCGCTGGCTGGCCCCACGGGTTATGGGAATATCAACGCCGGCTTCTTGAACGCCTGGCTCATTCCCCATAAACCAGGAGGGATTGGTCAAAATGCCCTGCTGTCGTCGACGCCTGGCCACATCGCCCAAATAGGTCTCCTGCACGCTCTGGCCTGGCTCGCTATGGCGCAGCAACAACACCCACTCAAAAAAGGCGAACTGAAACAATGCCCCCTGCGCGAAGTTTTTGCACCACAAAATCCGCAGCACATCAAATACCGTTTTTTCATCGCGCGCATGTAGCAACCGCAGGGCATCCACCGCCTGCGCCAGGTCCTCTTCCCCTAGGTCAAAGCCCAACTGCCGCAATCCCCGCATTAAACTCCAAAGGTTGGCAACCAAAGGGTTAACCCCGTTCACCCACGCTTGCCTCCCGCTTCCTGCAAAATTTGGTTCACCGTATTCAGTCCTGCCGCGCCCGGTCGGCGCAGCAAATCCATGTCATCATAATACTTAATAAGCAGCCCTAACGTCCGCTCCACCACCTCTGGAGACAATGTCCGAATCCCCATGGCCTCAAGAGCCGCGACCCATTCCAGACTCTCCGCCAGACCAGGGCGCTTCACCAAGGGCTGCCGGCGCAATTCCGCCACAAACGACACCACTTCCGCCAAAAGATCATCTCCCAAATGGGGATAGCGGCGGGACAATATGGCCAACTCGCGCTCAGGGGCAGGGTAATCAATCCAGTAATACAGGCAGCGCCGACGCAAGGCATCATGTATGTCGCGGGTGCGATTGGAGGTGAGAATGACTAAGGGTGCTTCCTCGGCACGAATCGTGCCAATTTCGGGAATGCTCACCTGGAACTCGCCTAAAAACTCCAACAAGAGCGCTTCAAAGGCCTCGTCGGTGCGGTCGACCTCATCAACCAGCAGCACCGGTGCCGGGTGTGATTGCAAGGTGGCCAGCAACGGGCGGGGAACCAAATAATCGGCCGCATAAATATCTCGCTCCAGCGCATCGCGACTTTCCCCGGACGAGTTCTCCGCCAAACGGATGTGCAGCATCTGTTTGGCGTAATTCCAATCATACACCGCTCCCTTAACATCAATTCCGTAATAGCATTGCAGCCGCACCATAGGCCGCTCCAA
>JAJYTS010000078.1 GCA_021792935.1 Bacillota bacterium
CCAGTTCCACTCTTTGAAAAAGAGTGGAACTGGCGTTGGCAAAGCCACTCACTTCGCGGCCCGCCATAAAGTGGAGCGACGCCACCTTAAGCCGCTGTCCTGCCTCCAGCAGCGCAGGAACTAAGGGCGCTTTTATCGAACTCAATTCCACCAGGGCGGCTCCCGCCCGCATGCGAGGGGCAACCTTGCGGATTATTCCCTCCATGTCGGGAAATGGAACCGCCAACACCACCAGGTCCATCCGGCTGCACCACCCCTGCCAGGGCTTTACCGTTCCCAACCGAGGTTTTTTAAGGGCTCGAGCCGTTTCCGGCCGACTGTCATCCAGCCACAATAAATGCCCCTGCTCACGCAAGGCGAGGGTAATGGACCCGCCAATAAGCCCCACTCCCACAATGCCCACGTTCATAGGTCACGCCCAATGGCACGGGAGATCCGCCCCAAATCTCTCATTAAATCCTCCAGATGAGTCCAGGTAAGACTCTGTGGGCCATCCGACAGAGCCTCGGCGGGATTGGGATGAGCTTCAATAATTAAACCGTCGGCGCCCGCCGCAACGGCCGCCCGGGCTAAAGGCGCCACCCATTGCCATTGCCCCGCCGCATGCGAAGGGTCCACCACCACGGGCAAATGGCTTAACTGTTTGACGACCGGAACGGCGCTAATGTCCAGGGTATTGCGCGTCTTGGTCTCATACGTGCGAATGCCTCGCTCGCATAAAATAATATTGGGGTTGCCGTGAGCGGCCACATACTCGGCGGCCATGAGCCATTCGTCAATGGTGGCGGCAAACCCCCGCTTTAACAGTACCGGTTTGCCGACTTGGCCAACCGCCTTCAGCAGTTCGAAGTTTTGCATGTTGCGGGCGCCAATTTGTACCATATCGGCCCACTGCGCCACCTGCTCCAGACTATCGTGGTCCACCGCCTCCGTGACAATGTGAACGCCGAAGCGCTGACGCGCCTCCGCAAGCATCTTTAAGCCCTCCACACCCAACCCCTGAAAACTGTAAGGAGAGGTCCGCGGCTTATAGGCTCCTCCCCGTAAAATAGGAACGCCGATTCGAGCCATGCACTCGCCAGCGCTCATCACCTGATCGCGACTTTCCACAGCGCAGGGGCCGGCCATGACGACCACCCGATTGCTGCCAAAGACTGTGTTTCCCACGCGTACCACGCTATTATCGGGATGAAAATCTCGGCTAACCAGTCGGTACGGCTTGCGCACAGACACTGCCGGTTCCGCCATTTCCGTCGCTCCCACCCTGTTTCACCCTTCCTTCCGCTATCTCCGCAATCAGGCGTCAAAGCAATAAAAACCTTCATCCCATCCTAGGGACGAAGGTTTCTCCGCGGTACCACCCTACGTGACTCTGATATCAGAGCCCGCTTTGTCGACTGCTAACACAGCCGCTCCGTGTAACGGACGGATACCGGATTCTCTACTCTTCCTAAGAATTTCGATGCACACTCGCGGGGGTACGGTCTCGGTCGCGCAGTTCGGCTTGCACCAATTCGCCGACTCTCTGGGCCGCAACTTCCGGACCCCTTCCCGCTCATCGCTTTCGGGTATAGCTTTTCACCGCATACTACACCACCACAAGAGGGGTGTCAAGCCTTCGCCGTATTATTTCGCAAAGCTTGCCGAAGCTCCGTGACAAACTTAAACGCATTCTCTTCGGCCCGCCTTGGTTCTTTTCCGATTTCCTCCACCAAAGCGCTCCCCACAATAACGCCATCCGCCAACCGGCCTACTTGTTGCGCCTGCATCGGCGTGGCGATGCCAAACCCAATGGCTAAGGGCAAGGATACCGCTGCTTTAACCCGCCGCACCAAACGTTCCACCCCGGCGTCTAACACCTCGCGAGCGCCGGTGACGCCTGTCACCGACACACCATAGACAAATCCCTTGGCATTCCGGATGGCGTGCAAATGCGCTGGCGTAGATGTGGGGGCCACAAGCGGAATAAGGGCCAACTTCTGTGCCCGTGCCGCCGTGCGAAGAGAGGCACCTTCCGTCCAGGGCAAGTCAGGAATAATCAACCCTTGCACTCCCGCCTCGCGGGCGCTGGCCATGAAACGCTCGATGCCAAAGCGAAACACGGGATTAATATAGGTCAGAAAAACCAGGGGCGGCGCCTGGCGGGAAATAGACCTCACGACCTCAAAAATGGAGGAGAGCCGCGTTCCTTGCGACAGCGCCTGAGACGCGGCCTTTTGCAGCACTGGGCCATCGGCCAAGGGGTCCGAGAAAGGAATGCCAATTTCAATAATGTCGGCACCCGCCCTAGTTAATGCCCCCACCAAGCCAGCCAATTTCTCCAAATCGGGATAGCCTGCCGTGATATAAGGGATTAAGGCGGCACGGCCTTCTTCCCGCGCCTGAGCAAATGACTGGTCAATCGTTCGCATGCGCGTCCCTCCTTTCGAGACGGGACACTTGTTCGACATCCTTGTCTCCCCGTCCGGACAAGTTGACCAACACGCGGGCGCCTTCTCGTCGCAGCGTCTCTTGCTCTTCGATCACCCAAGCCAGGGCATGCGCACTTTCCAAAGCGGGAATGATGCCTTCCCATTGGGCCAAAAGGCGGAAGGCCTCCAGTGCTTTGTCGTCGGTGGCAGCACCATACTGAGCCCGGCCAGTATCGTGATAATAGGCGTGTTCGGGTCCGACCCCGGGATAGTCAAGACCAGCCGAAATGGAATGCGCCGGCCAAATTTGTCCGTCTTCATCCTGCAATAGATAGCTGAGGCTGCCATGCAGTATTCCCGGTTCCCCCATGAAGATGCTGGCCGCATGACGCCCGCTATTCAATCCCTCTCCAGCCGCTTCCACTCCAATTAACTGCACTGGATCCTTTCGAAACGGGTAAAAAATGCCCATGCTGTTAGACCCGCCCCCCACACAAGCCACCACATGAGTGGGGAGGCCTCCCAGAAGGCTTAACACTTGTCGCCGCGCCTCTCTCCCTATCACCGACTGAAAATCACGCACCATCATGGGATAGGGATGAGGTCCCACAACCGATCCAATGACGTAAAAAGTATCCCGCACGTGGGTCACCCAATCGCGAATGGCCTCATTGGTGGCATCCTTAAGGGTGCGGGTGCCCGATTCCACCGGATGCACTACGGCCCCCAAAAGACGCATGCGATACACATTGAGGGCCTGACGCCGAACATCTTCCGCACCCATATAAATCTCCGCCGTAAGACCAAACAGGGCGGCGGCGGTAGCCGTGGCCACCCCATGTTGGCCCGCGCCCGTTTCCGCGATAATACGCCGCTTACCCATGCGCCGCGCTAAGAGCACCTGCCCTAGAGTGTTGTTAATCTTATGGGCCCCGGTATGATTCAAATCCTCCCGCTTCAAATACACCTCAAAACCTAGTTCCGCGCTCATGCGGTCGGCACGGCGAAGGGGCGTGGGCCTGCCCACATAATCTTTTAATAGCGCCCGTAATTGTCGGCGGAACTCCCCGTCACGGCGGGCATCATGATAAGCTTTTTCCAACTCGTCCAAAGCCGGAATTAAGGTTTCCGGCACATAGCGTCCGCCAAAACGGCCAAACCGTCCCAATCGATTAGGAACGCGCATTGTCGCCACGGTGAACCTCCTCAATAAATAGTCGAATCAAATCAACATTTTTTTGCCCGTCAACTTCCACGCCACTGGAGACATCCACACCATTAGGCCGGATTCGTGAAACGACCATGCCCACATTTTGGGGGGTCAGCCCTCCGGCAATCCAAATGGGACGAACAAAGCTTGGCTTGCGCCAATCCCAGACCTGGCCGCTGCCAGGTTCGGCATTATCAAGCAGCACCACATCCGCCTGTGGGTCCAATCGGGTGGCAATAGCCCGTTTTTTTCGCTGTTGAGCCCGACTAATCCAATCGCGAGGAGATTTTCCATGCAACTGAATGGCATATAAGGGGAGATCCAATAATTGATGGAACAGTTCTTCCGAGACATCGCGCCCCACGGCGACAAAACGAATCTGCGGAAGTTGCGCGGTTAAGTCGGCGACCTGGGGCAAAGAAACCCTTCGCTGGCTTTCGGTCACAACCAAGCCCACAAAATCAGCTCCGGCCTGCCAAGCCATATAAGCCATATTGCCTTCTTTGACACCGCATACCTTAACGGTCGTGGCCATTGTTCCACTCCTGCAGCAGGACCGGGTTCCGCATGAGGCTTTCACCCACTAAAGCCGCCTGATACCCCCAAGATTGGACAAGTTCCAAATCTTTTTTTGAAGAAATTCCGCTCTCACAAACCCGAATAGTGTCTTGAGGAAGCTGTGCAGCCATTTCATGAGAAAATTGCAGGCGAGTGGCAAAACTGTCCAGATCGCGATTATTTACGCCAATAATGGCGGGGTTAATCCCTAAGGCACGCTCCAACTCCAATGGCGTATGCACCTCGACCAACGCCTCCATTCCCAACGCATAAGCGGTATCGTGCAAGTCTCGCAGTTGGTAGTCATCCAAAATCCGCACGATAAATAAGACGGCATCCGCTCCATGCACGCGCGCCTCATAAAGCTGCACAGGATGCCGAATAAAATCCTTACGCAACACGGGAATGGATACTTCCCCGCGCACCGTCCGCAAGTGGGCTAAGTCTCCCCCGAAGTGGAGCGGCTCGGTTAACACCGAGATGGCTTTGGCGCCATTTTTTTCATAGGCCAATGCGCGCGCCACAGGATTGTAAGAGGCCGTGAGCCAACCCTTAGATGGGGATCGCTGCTTTAACTCGGCGATAATGCCCAATCCCTCTCCCCTGAGCGCGTCTGTTAAAGAGCGAACCGGCCCTACACCAGTCGCCTCCCGTTCTAACAGGCCCGCCATGGGCAATAGCTTTTCCACGCGCTCATCCACGTCCGCGATAATGGCATCCAAAAACATTAGGCTTTCCTCCGCTCCGGCGCTTGCGAAGCCGTACGCGCCACTAGCGCCTCCAACACGCGCTGGGCGCGTCCTTGGTTCACCGTCGCCTTAGCCAACTCAACCCCGTCTTTAGGCGAGGCAGCGGCACCTCCCACATATAAAGCCACTCCAGCATTGGCTAACACCATGTCCATGGCTGGACCCGCCGCCTTTTCCGAAATAATGGCTCGGCAAATGGCGGCGTTCTGCTGGGGATCCCCGCCCGCGAAGGATCCCAGGGGATAGCGGGGCAGCCCCAAATCTTCAGGGACGAGGGTTCCAAACGATGTCGCGCCTGAATCCACCAGTCCAAAGTCTGTCGGTCCCGACAATGACACTTCATCCAACCCTCCATGACCATGCACCACCATGGCACGCGAGACTCCCAACTGCCGCAGTACCTCGGTCATAGGACCGACCCACTGCCGGTCAAAGACCCCAAGAAGCTGATACTCGGGACGGCAGGGATTCGTTAAGGGGCCGAGCACATTAAACACGGTCCGCACCCCGAGTTGGCTTCGCGCGGGCGCCGCGTGGCGCATGGAACTATGCACCGTTAGGGCGAACAAAAACCCAAAGCCAATGTCGTCAATACAATCCGCCGCCATTTGCGGACTCGTCTCCAAGACCACCCCCAACGCTTCCAACAAATCGGCGCTTCCGCTTTTTGAAGTCGCCGACCGGTTGCCATGCTTGGCGACGTGCATCCCTGCCCCCGCCACTACCAAAGCGGATACCGTAGACACATTGAAGGTAAAAGAGCGGTCTCCGCCCGTGCCGCAAGTATCAATCACCGGGCGGGACTTAATGGGGACTGGGGTGGCATGATCACGCATGGCCTGGGCAAATCCGGTCAGTTCATCCACCGTCTCCCCTCGAACCCGCAGAGCCATTAAAATGCCCCCGATTTGCGCCAGAGTGGCACCGCCCGCCATAATAGCGTCCATAAGCGCGTACGCTTCCGCTAAAGTCATGTGCGCCCCTTGACTCAATGCCTCAAGGCTTGTTGTCACCACCTCGTTCATACTCGCACCCCTTTCCCCACATTGCGTGCCAAGGCAAGTTCCACAAAATTGGTAATAAATGTCGGTCCGGCCGGTGTCAATACCGACTCAGGATGGAACTGGAGGCCAAACACGGGGTAATCCCGATGGGATATGGCCATAATCGCGCCGTCCGAACCTCTTGCGTCAACCTTCAGGCCGGGGACGCCATCCACGGCCACAACCAGCGAGTGGTAGCGGCCAGCCGTCAGTGGACTAGCCACTTGGCGGAACAATCCCTGACCGTCATGAACAATGGCGTCAGGTTTTCCGTGCATAATCCGGGGGGCGGGAATAACCGAACCACCGTATGCCACCGCGATCGCTTGATGTCCCAAGCAAACGCCCAATAGGGGAATGCGCGGGCCCGCCGCTTGAATAAGAGGAATGGCGATACCGGCGCTCTCAGGGTGCCCAGGACCGGGAGAGATGACAATTCCTTGAGGCTGGCGTGCCATTAGAGCGTCCACTGTAATTTGGTCATTGCGGAAAACCTCTACCTCCGTCAAACAGCCGATAAGCTGAACGAGGTTGTAGGTGAACGAATCATAATTATCCAGCACCACAATCATAGCCACTCCTCCTCTCCCGCGGTCAGCACCTGTAAAGCCGCCGCCGCTTTAGCCAACGACTCAGCGTATTCGGCCTGAGGGTCGGAATCGGCCACGATGCCCGCACCCGCCTGCACGGCAACGCTGTTTCCCTCGATTTCCAGCGTACGAATGGTAATGCAAGCATCCAAATCTCCCCGATGGGACCAATATCCCACGACACCGCCATACGCCCCGCGGCCCGTCGCCTCTAATTCCTCAATGAGCTCCATGGCGCGAATCTTAGGGGCGCCCGTCAATGTTCCAGCGGGAAAACAAGCTTTCAACACATCCAGCGCATCTACCCCATCAGACAAAGTCCCGCGCACGGTCGAGACCATGTGCATGACATGTGAATAACGCTCTGGTTCCATTAATTGATCCACGGCAACGCTCCCCGGACCACAAACCCGCCCCAAATCATTACGCGCCAAATCAACTAACATCACATGCTCCGCCCGCTCCTTGGGGTCACTGCGCAGCTCCTGCCAAAGCGACTCGTCCTCTTGCGCGGTTTTCCCTCTTGGCCGCGTGCCGGCGATGGGGCGATTAAACGCCAGATTACCCATGACCTGCACCAACGTTTCCGGAGACGAACCAGCTAGGGTGCGGCGGGGTGTTTCCATGTAGAATAGATACGGCGAGGGATTCAGCCGGCGAAGGCGCCTGTATAAGTTAAAGGCGTCGCCGGATATTGTCGCCTGCAAGCGCTGTGACAACACGACTTGAAAGATGTCGCCCGCTATGATGTGCGCCTGAGCTTTCCGCACCATTTCCAAAAACTCTTCCTCCGCCACGGTAGAGGCGGCTCCCGAAAGAACCTGGACAGCGGGTTCCGCTAGCACCAAAGGCTGCCGCAATGCCTCAACAATTATCTCCAGCCGCGTTCGTCCTTGAGCGATTTGATCGCGGGTTGTCTCCACAATCACCGTGACGCACTGACGACGATGGTCAAAGGCCACCACTGCTTTCGGCCATATCCATTCCCAGAGGGGTCCACTAGAGGTATGGCGTGTCGGAATCCGTTCCAACTGGCGCACCCAATCATAACTGAAATACCCTACGGCACCCCCCAAAAACGGCAGCGAGGCCGTAGGCGGTACCGCAACACGCTGGCGGGCTTGCTGTTTTCGCAGTAAATCCAGCGGATTGGACCCAACTTCCGTCCCGGAAGGACTCATCAAGACCGCCTGCCCATCCGCCTCCAGCAACCGCGCCCACTCCCCTAACGCGATAAAGGAATAGCGGGCAATCTTTTCATCGGTTTCCACGCTTTCCAGCAAGGTATGGGCAGCAAACGGTCTTAGCCGCAAGAAGGCGGATATGGGAGTTAGCTGGTCGGCCGCGTACTCGCGCACCAAAGCAACATGAGACGCCTCTCCGTCATCCCAAATTTGTTCGCGATGATTGTTCACGTTACCGGGCACGACTATCCCTCCGCAAAAACAAAATAACCCTCATCCCTTATTCAAGGGACGAAGGTTCCTCCGCGGTGCCACCCCAATTAGGCATTTCTGCCTCGCTTTAACCATACAGGACGATAACGTCCGATATGTCTTTCTGGATAACGGAGAAAGACTCCGGCCACGCCTACTCGCATTCGGGTGGCAGCTCCCGGGACCATTCCCCGTCCTTCCCCTGTCGGGCTTCCACCACCCCCGACTCGCTATGAGGTACCTAGACGGCTACTCTTCCCGTTCATCACCGATAAGATTAATGGGGAAACCATAACACAGCAGGAACTCTCCGTCAACTAGCGTTGGATCGCGATAGAAAAAATCGGCTATATGCAATCTGAGGTTGGAATGTGCTGTCACCCGTTGGTTGGGATTTTTGAAGGCGGAACCCTCAGCCGCACTCCACTACCTACCCTACGCACGTGTTTGGTACATTTTGGCCATGATGATCAATTGCTCACCATCGATTGATCGGACGCAAGCACTACGGTACTATCGCCCCCGAATCATCATCATGAACTGCACGTACGACCTGCCGTTTCGTGGCTCGTCTGTGCTATAATGAGGCAATCGTACGATTTTGTACAATCGGAGGAAACGCAGTGGGTCGTTACAAAGTACTGAAGGCGTCCGACGTCCGGCAACGCTGGAGCGAAGTGGTGAACGAGGTCGCTCGCGACAAGACCCGCGTCATCGTGGAAAAGAGCGGGGTTCCGGTTGCTGGGGTGGTCAGTCCGCAAGACCTCGAGTGGCTGCAAGAACGGGATCGGCGCATGGCGGACCTGCGGGAGACGATGGATGAGATGCGGCAGGCGTTTTGCGATGTGCCCCCGGAAGAATTTAACCGTGTGGTGGAGCGCGCCGTGCAGGAGAGTCGGACCCGCACCGACGGTCCCCCTCCGGCATGATTCGGGTCGTCCTGGATACCAACGTGCTCGTCTCGGCGGTGCGCGCGGATCGAGGACCGTTGGCGGTGATCCGTGAAGGCTGGCTGACCGGCCGATTTCAAGTTTACGTGTCCGAACCACTATGGGATGAAGTCGAGCGCACCCTCACGAAACCCTATTTTGCCGCGCGGATCGGGCCAGAGCGGACAGGCCGCTTTCTCACACTCCTCAAGCGCACGGCCGTGCTACAGCCGATCATCGAGCCGGTCACCGGGGAGGCGACC
>JAJYTS010000079.1 GCA_021792935.1 Bacillota bacterium
GACAGTTTAGTCGGATGGAAAATGGGGTTAACATCCCAAGCCAAGCAGCGCTCGGTTGGTGTCCATCAACCGATCTTCGGGCGTCTCACCGCGCGGATGGAATTGGTGTCAAACCAGGTGTCGATGCATGGGTTGATTCATCCCCGGCTGGAGCCGGAGATTGCCTTCGTACTCAAGAAGCCGCTTGGAGGGCACCGGGTAACGGTGCGTGATGTCTGGGCGGCGACTGAATGCATGATGCCAGCGATCGAAATTATTGACAGCCGTTACCGCGACTTTTCCTTTACACTGGTGGACGTGGTGGCGGACAACGCTTCAGCCTGCCAGTTTTATCTCTCCGAACAGGCATTTTCCCCGTATGACCGACTTTGGGATACGACTGGCGTGACCATGTGCCAGAATGGCCACTTGGTGCAGTCAGGTTCGGCGGCCGCCATTCTTGGTCATCCGGTACGGTCGGTGGTTCAGTTAACCAGGATGCTGGCCTTGCAAGAGATATCGCTGAACGCGGGTGCCGTCATCCTGGCTGGCGGCATCACCGACGCGGTGCCGATTGCCGCGGGCGATGTCGTGCAGGTGCGGTTTGATGGACTGGGGGATATGGTAATGGCTGCCGGAGCATAGCCGCCGCAAGGGTCAATTCAGAGCGGCAAAGGGAGGAAAATTTGTCGATGCCGATCGCGCACATTCATATTTTGGAGGGGCGAACTCTGGCACAGAAGCGGAAACTGGCCGCATCCGTCACCGAGGCCATTAGCGAGTCCATCGGAGCCCCTTTAGGACGGGTGCGGGTTATCATCCACGAAGTGTCCAAGGAGCATTGGGTAGTGGGAGGCGTGCCCATGTCTGAGGCTGAGGACAATGGTCAAGAACCGTTATGACCCCGAGGTCTCGGTATCGTGTCTTGGAACATCTTAAGTGGCGAGCCTGTCGGCGCGGATATCGACTCTTAAGGGCTTAATCGTGCAATGACCCGCATGCTCGCTGTACGCCCTCTGGGCTAAAATACTGGGTTGCGATCTGGGGCGGTTCGAGATGAGGCCTGGGGGGCGCATTGGAACGTGATATGACCGAGGAGGAATGAGACATGTATGATGCTCACACGCATTTGGTCACTCCCGAGGTGTATGAGTGGCTGAAGCGCCCCCGGAATGGTCTTGATATCGAGTGGCAGCGGCGGGCGTCGTCTGCCAACCCTTTTTTGGTCGTGAATCAGCGTTGGCCCTTCGAGTTTAAACCGGAATTTCTTAGTGGAGATTTATATCTGCGCGAACAAGAGACGCGCGGGATCGTCCACTCCTTAATCTCCCCGATTCCCCAGCTATTTCTGTACGATGCACCGTCGACGGTGACGACGGAATTAGCCCGTGTCTATAATGAGTCGCTGGCTTTTTGGTGCGCTGCGCATCCTACGCTGTCGGGATTGGCCACTCTGCCGTTGAATAATCCCGCCGCCGCCTGCCGGGAACTGGACCGCGCCATGGATTTGGGACTCAAAGGCGCCATATTAGCCCCGGGATCGTCGCGAATGCTGACTCACCCGGACCTTGTGCCGGTTTGGCAGGCCCTCAACGACGCCAGCGCCATTTTGTTTCTTCATCCACTGCTTAATGGTGATCCGCGCATCCAGCAACGGATGATGCCCAATTTAATTGGCGTGCTGTGGGAGACAACCGTAGCCGCCGCCGATCTCTTGCTGGCGGGATATCTCGATCAGTACCCCAAGGTTCGGATTCTTCTGGCCCACGGCGGCGGTTACCTACCGTATCACATCGGACGGATGCAGAAGGCCTTCAGTCTTTGGCCCCAGGCACGGGGTGACTTGTCGCGGACCCCCCACGAGTATTTGCGCCAGTACTGGTTTGACAGCGTGGTATTTGATGCGCAGGCTCTGGCCTTCTTGGAGCGGTTGGTGGGTTCGTCCAAGATTGTGCCGGGTTCGGATTATCCTTTCGATTTGTGCATTTGGCCCCCTCATTACCGTGGACGCGACGGTTTTCACAGCCTCCTTTCGTAATCCTTTTTTCTAACGTTTATGCTGGGCAATCGCAGGCACAGCAACGGGTCCAGGAAAGGCCGGGCCAATGATAAACGAACTCCTCATCATGGGGTCTAGCAAGACCATGAGAGGAGTTGTGACACGTTGGTGTCATCGCGGGTATGCGTGAAAGGTACGTGTCTCCCGTGGGACTTAATGACGCGGACGGGCCGGTGGAACCTCGGGTACAAGTGCCAGTACCTATAGAGACCTCACACCTAAAGCGTTCGCTCACTCGGCCATAGACAATCGCTTGCTTATGATAAAACAAAGTTTTGCCACGACCGAATTTTGTGGGCGCTTAGGCTGGCTCTATGTCACGCTAAAGTGGCTTTCCTTGACTTCACGGCCAATGTAGCTGGCGTGGCCGATTTGTTCTCTCGTCCAGGTTACCGTCGGAAAGTCGGCTGCCGTCTCCACATCGCTGCTGAATATCTCGTTTCGATTCCCGGATGGATCGAAGAAATAAATCGTTTGCCCGCGGGTCAAGCCATGGATATCCGGTCCGAACGCGACCGGGACATTGTCCATTGACAAGATTTCGCCGCCATGGCGAATCGCGGACCAGTCCATGACTCGATAGGCGAAGTGGTGGAGTTTGCCGCTAGGTCCTTTGATAAAGGCAATGTCGTGGCTTTTGTGAGTGGTAAATAGCCATGTCGCGATGAGGTCACCTTTATCTCCCAATTCCGTCACCAACCGATGAGAAGCCCGGAATCCTAAAACTTCGGTAAACAGGCGTTCCATCAGAGCGGGATCTTCGGTGGTCAAGAGAGCGTGGTCTAGCCGGGGAACGCCAATACCTTCGAGGTGGCGCGGTCGTACCGGCGGATTTACGGTCCCTACCGCTGTTCCCGCGTACTCAATGTCGTGGTAAAGCTCCATGATGTGGCCGGAAGGCAATACCGCCCGGACACCTTGCCCTACCGCCAAGGTCTCATTCTTGCTCATGCGAACCGTCTCCAAGCCGAAATTCCGCATGCCCTTCTCCAGCCGTTCCAGCTCATCCAATCCAGAAACCTTAAATCCAAACTTGGCTAAACCCGCTCCGCCTTCTTCCAGAACCAAGTGATGATGATCCCATTCATCCCATGCCTTAAAATACAGCTTACCGGGCTCTTCGTTCATTAGCGTCAAACCCAGTGTTTCTCCATAATATTGCCGAGCACTAGCTAGATCCGTTTCGCGAACATGCAGGTAACCCAGTCGCAGTACACCCATGTGTGGCTCCTCCTTGTGGACGAAAATTTTGCGATTACTCGTCCTTTTCGAATAGTTTGCCCGGGAATGGCTCCCCAATGGTGCTAGAGACATAGTACAAAGGGTGTCGTGTGAAAACAGCCAGCAAATTCCTTATAGAAGAACAGGACGCAAAATTCTGTCGAACCGGCTATTTCAAAGATAATTTAACGGTTTTATGAATCTGGCAATAGTGATGAAGCAAGCAATCCGGCGAGGAAACTAAGGTGAATTGAAGTCAGAATCCGAGATAGGAATGCGACAACTTCCGCGGTTTTCCCTTCTTGGAATCAGTGGCGTGGAAAAGGCGAACAGTGTGCAATGGGGACACGGTGTTGGTGGAAACGCTTCGGAAATAAACAGCACAAATTGTGGTGCGAAGCGGACACATCCGGCCACCCACTCATTCCTTTCAATATCTTTCGCGAGTGCGCCGACAGATAAGCAGGGGCCATTCTCCAGTTTCTGGAATGCGCACCGGTGGACGCGCCTTTTGGCGATGCTGTGGTATCATACCTAGTAGTTTCGTCTCTTTCCTTGGGTTTGCCGAGAAATAAGATGCCGGAATGAAATAGAGCGTTTTTTTGGTGTCGACTCGAGCCTATAAAAATCCTAAGTCGCAACAAAACTCACGATTTGTTCCAGCGAGAAAAGGTGATGCAATCGTCCCAGATCGACTAGGGGTGAACACGTGGGGATACAACGCCTAAGAGACACCAGCCGCGTCACGGACGGGGATAAGTCGGGGTCTGCCGGGGGCTTGCACAGTGTGGCATGTGCCCTGGATATTTTGCGCATGTTCTCGGTGGATCATCCAACCTTGGGGATCACGGAGGCCGCCAACCATCTTCACATCGCGAAAAGTACGGCTCATCGTCTGATGGGCACCTTGATGCAAGCAGGGTTTTTGTATCAGAACCCGCGAACGCGCCGGTATCATTTGGGCATCGCTGTTTTAGGGCTCAGTGGCATTATGACCGCGGATTCCGATGTATGGATGGCGGCGGCGCCCTATTTGACCGAGTTGACCATGAAAACCGGTGAAGCTTCTCATTTGGCTGTCCTGGACGGATTGCATGTCGTGTATCTGCATAAAGTGGAATCGACACATCCCGTTAAAATTCTTACTCACTTGGGACGCCGAAATCCTTCGCACGCGACCAGCTCCGGCAAACTATTGCTGGCATATGCCGATCCAAGGCTGGTAGAAGAGGTTGTTAATCATGGCTTGGACCAATTTACTAAAACAACCATTACTGATCCAGCCCAACTACGCATGGAATTGCAGGATATTCGGCAAAAGGGATTTGCCGTCAGTCACGAGGAATTACGTGAGCAGGTCACGTCCATTTCCGCCCCAGTTTTTAATCATCATGGCCGGGTCGTAGCCGCCGTAAACATTGTGGCGCCGAGTTCGCGATTGTCCCCGGCCAACGTAGAGCCACGAGTGCGCGCGGTTTGCACCACCGCGCATCAAATTGCTCGCGACCTCGGGTATCGTCCGCCCTGCGGTTCCACGAGATCGGGGGAATAGCTATCCCTCATATAGTCGATTTATCTGGCCGTAATTTTTGACAGACTGCCCGTGCATTCCGCTTGCAATACAATAAATTTATGCCCTCAATTATCGTCTGGAATTGGCATTGCGAGGCGCGGTTTTTTTTACCGAAGGCGTCGAACGGGGAATGTGCAAATAGGGGGGAGAGAATAGTCCCCAGCGGGATAACCGAAATTCTAGAGCGGTTTTTACCACTCCCAGCCCGTATATGAGACTTCGACGCCAATCGATGGAAGACGAACCGGCTTCATAGCGGGTTGGACAGGACAACTCTCCAATGGAAAAACTGGCGGCATGTGCTTGAGCCAGAATTTGATTGTCAAAGACAAAGTCGTTGGAGTTTCGCTCAAAGGGTAGTGCCTCCAGCACCGAACGGCTGAAGGCCCGGTAGCCGGTATGATATTCCGATAGTTTCAGTCCTAAAAGGATATTTTCGACCAACGTCAGCAATCGATTGAAGACGTACTTGTATCGCGGCATGCCGCCCTTAAGAGCGCTCTTGCCCAAAATGCGCGAGGCCAGCACCACATCGTAGGTGCCATAGGCAATCATGCTGGCCATGGCCGCTAATAGGGCGGGCGTGTACTGATAGTCGGGATGGAGCATCACGATGATGTCGCTGCCCCGCTCCAGTGCCATTTGGTAGCATGTTTTTTGATTGGCGCCATATCCCCGATTGATAGAGTGCTGATAGATGGTTATGCCAAGTTTGGCGGCTTCCCGTACCGTTTTGTCTTGGCTGCCGTCATCGACCAGAATAATGTCGTCGACTATCGAGCGGTCAATTTCGGCGACAGTCCGGCGCAATGTTGTTTCGGCGTTGTAAGCGGGCATGACCACCGAAATCTTTTTTCCATTCAACAAGGTGAGTCCCCCTACTGGCGGGCGATGACCAATATTCCCCCAATAATCATTGCCAGACCAAGGGCCATCGGCCAGGAAACCTGTTCATGCAGGACCAATCCGCCGGCAACCGCCACCAGCACAAAATTGAGGCTGACCAATGGATAGGCGGTCACGAGCGGCAGCTTGGCCAAGACGTGAAGCCACAATAACGCGCTCACGCCATAAGCGATAAATCCCGCATAGAATAAGGGCTGGATAAACAACCGCGGGTTTACGGCGTTGTGCCGCATCAAAACTTTGAGCAAAACCTGCGCCATGCTGCTGAGGACGATGGAACATGCCGCATACAGATAGGGAATCCATGAAATTTCTTGATACTCCGACATGCCGCTCCTCCACGCCCCGCAATATGATTGCCTGGAAACCATCTATGGACGCGATCCGTCGTGATGGTCCATATCCTGGCGCTGGGTCGACGACCCCTTGCCGACAACGTACCATAGGTGCGTTTGGAACCCCAAAGTTATGGCAGGATTTCAGTACGGTAGCGGGATTGCGGTCTCGTCATGGCGTCTAACAACCGTAAGATGTTGGACCACAAAGTGAAGTATGCAAAAATCAGGGAATAACGGTCACAAGTGTCTGACGAGTGCGGAACGAGAGGTTATGCGTGTTATCACATTCACGGTATAAAAGCCAAAGGTCAATGCGTGATTTTCCTATCGCTGTCAAGCCTCAGACACTGCTCCTGGTTGCCATGCTGTTGTTTGGCGCCTTTCAGATTATGGTGTCGATCCATAAATTGTACACCCTTCAAGCCAGCATGATGGATCTTGGGGATTTCGAACAGGAATTTTGGCTGATTTCCCACGGAAATTGGTGGGCATTTTCTACGGTCTTTCAAACCCCGGCGTTTGCCAATGACGGGTCTATCTTTATCTACCCGCTCGCCTATGGCTTTCGATTTCTAGGCGGGGCAATATTTTTATTCGTCGTTCAGGCAATGGGTACGGCGGCGGCAGCTTGGGGGATTTACCGAGCCGCGAGAATAAATCGCTTATCAGAATGGGTCTCTAGCGTCGTTGCTATCTTGTTTTTGCTGTATCCTGCCATTATTGGCGGCAGCCAATTTGACTTCCATCCCGACTTTATTGCTTTGCCGTTTCTGGTATGGGCCTATGTCGCTTATTTCTCGGAACATAAGACCGCCTACTACGTTTGCCTGCTTTTGGCCGGGTTGTCCAAAAATATGGCTTTGGTTTCCATTGCGGGCTGGGGAGTCGGACTTATCATTTACCAAAAGCAGGTACGCGATGGTCTGATCGCTTTCTCCGCTAGTGTGGCGTTGTTTTTTGCGGAACTCTCCGTGATTTTCCCCAAGTATTTCCTAGGCGGCACGGAGAAAATTAATCTCTCGCTGTATGGTTATCTGGGCCACGGATTTTTTGGCATCCTCATCGGCATCGCGACGCATTTCCCTGAAATGATACATCACGTGTTGCAGGAAGGACCTTACGTTCTGTGGATTCTTGGACCGGTTCTGGCCTTGTCGCTATTGGGGTCGGCCAGTGTCATGGCCATGCTAAGTCTGTTGGCGCTTAATGGGCTTTCCATGTTTGCCGCGCAGCAAGCGGTTAACGACCAATACCAAGTCATTCTGGCCGGATGGGTCTTCTTGGCGCTAGCGGAAGGTCTCAGCCGTCTTGGCGCCAGACGCAAGCTTGCCCTCTTCGGCATCGGGGCAGCTTCATTGGTACTGGAAGGGCTGTTTTTGGCCACCGCCGTTGTTCCGACGCTAAAAACCGCCAATTCTGCCTTGCCCGCCGTGCGCAGGGCGGTACGAAGCATTCCCGCTCAAACGGTGGTATGGACACAAAACCATCTTGGGCCCTGGGCGTATCGATTTCCCATCGTAGGGGTTGATCTCGACCAAGTGCCCGGGCAGATGATTGATGGCTTGCCGGTGTTGTGGCACGAAGCCCACCCGGGCCCTTTAGTTCCCACCGCCCTACTGGCTGAGCGGCCGGTGAGCCCTTATTTCGGATTGGTAATTGCCGATGCCCTGCGATCCGGGTACCGCGTTTCCTTTCATCGCGGCTCAGTGTTTGTCGTGTCCGGTTTGCGCCGTTTTTCCACTCCCCGGCCCAGTCCCATAGCGGGGGGCTGGCAACCGCCGAGCCGCCTCCGATGGATTATTCCCGCGTGGACGCAAGCCATTGCCGTGGGCCATGTCGATTGGCAGAGTCTATCCGTTGTCGTCCCCGCCCATGTTCGCGGCCATGTCTTCCCCGGCCTGCCGATGGTATTGAGGCCAGGTATATATCAGATATCGGCCGTGATCAAGCCCGCGCCGGAAAAGGGCGGCAATCAGGTGCTTGGGGCCCTTATCGCAAATGGCCATACCCAGGCGATAACCCGGGGGACAGCTGTGGTTCACCTGAAACTGTCCTTGGCCCGGCAACAGCGGGTCATCATCTCGTTGACTTCGACAGGTCATGGTTCTTTCGCCATTGTGAGCTTTGAAGTGCGCCGC
Source organism: Bacillota bacterium (assembly GCA_021792935.1). GTDB lineage: Bacteria > Bacillota > Sulfobacillia > Sulfobacillales > Sulfobacillaceae > Sulfobacillus_B. The sequence goes on from JAJYTS010000079.1 coordinate 8,215, forward strand.
GTCAGCAGCGGCTGAGGGTAGTTGGCAACGCTTTCTGGCTGCGGTTGTCCCAGTTCTTTTAAAGTCCCCAATTGAAATTATACGGTGATCGGCGTGCTGCCAGTTTTGTAGGGCTGGTTTGATCTGCCAGGAGCGAGTCCGACCTTGGAGGCGCGGCTTAATCAACTGGAGCAAACCACCGACCACTATCGCGGTTTTTCGCTAATTCGCGAGTCCCATAGCGAGAAGGTATCTGGTTTTGGGTCACCATGACAGGCGGTTTGGACCTTAGCGGATACAGCCCAACTGGCGAAAACCCGAACAATCAAGCCGACCAAAATTAGGCACACTTTCCACGTCCCGCCATATGGTGATCGCGGGTACTTGATGCTCGATCTGAGGGTTTT
>JAJYTS010000004.1:0-36859 GCA_021792935.1 Bacillota bacterium
GGCTCGCGGAGGTGGTGGAGGTTGTCGACGACGGGGTTGAGGCGGTATACGACCTGACGGAACCCGTTACCCACGCCTTTTCCGCCAACGGGTTGGTGGTTCACAATTGCGCCGAGCAGCCCCTGCCGGCGTGGGGTGTTTGCACTCTTGGCCACGTGAATCTGGCGGTATTCTATGATGAAAAGCGCCACGATGTGGATTGGGATGCTCTGCGCGTCACTGTGCGCATGGGCACCCGCTTCTTGGACGACATTGTCGATGCCACGCCGTACTTCTTTGACGAGAATTACGAGAATCAACAGCGAGAGCGGCGCATTGGGCTCGGAACTCTGGGGTTGGGAGAACTCCTGATCCGTTTGCGCCTGCGCTATGGCAGCCGCGAGTCGCTGGCGTTCATTGACAAGCTGTATCAGTTTATCGCCACGGAAGCTTACTTGTATGACGTGGAGCTTGCCAAGGAGAAAGGCGCGTTTCCAGCCTTTGACCAAGAAAAATATCTTCAGAGCGGCTTCATGAGTCGGATGCCGGAGCAGGTACGGGATCAGATTCGTCAATATGGAACCCGCAATGTGACCATCTTAACCCAAGCGCCTACCGGCACCATCGGCAGCATGGTGGGCACCAGCACTGGCATAGAGCCGTTTTACGCCCTCACCTACTATCGCCAGTCTCGCTTGGGGTTTGACGAACAATACGTGCAGGTGGCCCAGGAATGGCGAGATGCCCATGCAGACGAAGCGCTGCCGGGATACTTTGTGGGTGCCATGGATTTGACACCGGAAGAGCATGTGCAGGTGCAGGCCGCCATTCAGCGGTGGACAGACTCCAGTATTTCCAAGACGGCGAATGCCCCCAGCACCTATACGCTGGAGGATACCGCCAAGCTTTATGAACTGGCTTATGATTTAGGCTGCAAAGGGGTCACCATCTATCGCGATCAAAGTCGCCAAGAGCAAGTGCTGCACCTGTCGGATAGTGACAAGGCCACGGAGCAAGCCACCATACCGACGACCCCCGTCGATACGGGTGTGGACGTTGAAGTGTATCCTTTGCCAGCTCAGGTTAACGGCCGCACCTACCGCAAGGAAACTCCGGCTGGAACGGCCCGGGTGGTCATTAATGAAGTGGACGGAAGCCCCTTTGAGGTGTTTATGCTGTTAGGACGCGCCGGATCGGAAGTGCAGTCCTTCATGGAGGCTTTAGGCCGCATCATTAGTCTGTATCTGCGCTCCAACGGCAACCTGAACGCCCGTCGTCGTTTGGAATTGGCGGCCGAACAGTTGCAGGGCATTGGCGGTGCCAATCAGATGGGATTTGGCGCGGGTCGGGTGTTGAGCGTGGTGGACGGCATCGGTAAACTCCTCGCCAGTTATCTCCATCAGGGCAAGGGAAATGCCACGGCCAGCGTGGCGGAGCCTCAAGTGGTGGCGACCACGAAACAAAAGCGGCGAGACGGGACACTTACCTATGACCTATGTCCGGAATGCGACGCCCCCAGCCTCATCTATGAAGAGGGCTGCCAGCACTGCACGGGATGCGGGTACTCGAAGTGTTGATTGGGGTTGTCCTGAATATAGTCGGGAAATAGCAGAAATGCAGTCAGACATTGCGGTGGGGATTTGTGTCCGTACACATTTCTCTGCCGCAACTGTTCGAGGTCTTGAATGACTGATCCTGGGTTGAAGACCGTCGGAAAACATTGCTATATTTGTCGTAAGCTGTGTGAATATCAATGATACGAGGGAACACTTTGACCACGATTACATGGGAATGGATTGCCCTTCCCGGGGATAATAAATTTAAAGGTATATGTCGGGATGGCGTTCCCTTGCACCGTCCTAATCAGTGGTTATGGGCGAAGCTGCAGGAAGGTAGCCCCAATACGGCGTTGAATTAGAAGCATTTGCCAACCATTCTGTCGCGATTAACCCTGTTGTCACCACTAGTGCTGTGGACGAAGTGATACGCGATGGGCCAGCATTCTTGTTCGCCCCCGAGAGCTGATCGTTCGTTATGCAAACGAATCCTTAGGTCCCCGGAGGTATAACAAAACCCCCGCATTTTGTCGCGGAGGTCGTGTGTTTTACGGGTTAGTGTGCCAATCTCCTCCGCAAAAGCAACGCTGCCCCGATGCCGAGAACGGGGATGGCGGCGGTGAACGGGACTTCCGGGAGCTGGCCGTAAGGTAGCGGCTGCAACGGCACACTGTTGCCGACGGTTTGCGTGCCGATGGATTCTTGCGTCCCCTCAAGCACACGAAGCGCCGTGGCATCCGGGTTTACGGCGACCGCAACGCCCGCATTGGCCACGTTGAATAAAATCGTTCCGACCTGCCCGTCGTACCACGGGTTGGGTGGCGATTGCGTGATGCGATATTCTTGTGCGACCTTCCACGTTCCCCCTACTTCGTCTTCAAATGTGACGTAGACCGTCTCGGTGGACGAGATTCCAGAGACCTTGACATTGACATAGCCGCCGCTGACGGGGCTGACATATTCGATGGTCGGGTTAAATGTGGTGGCCGCAAACGCCGAGCCGCCCGCCAAGAGTAAACTAGCCGCTACCGCGCTCGACAGGCCGATCGTGACAAGTCCTTTCATGCCGATCCTCCTTTGAATTTCCTGCGCGCAGGAAGGCCCAGTAACCTGAAAAATGTTCTTTAGCCCAAGTGTACGTCCGAGCCACCATGCGGTCAGTCTCGTTTCGCATCTCACCGTGGGCTCAAGATCGGATGCCGCGCCCAACCCGCGGCGTCCAGTATCGTTGGAACCGGGCCCGACTCTTATATTGGTTCTTTTCCAGCGATACTCCTGAAGTCCGGCCAGAAAGGCCTTGGGATGGGATCCCGCCCGCGTCTTTTGGTAGTCATACAACACCACCGCGGGTCCCTCGCGGCCGATTCGATACAGCCCCAGATAGGATTTCGCCTCCGGAGTCAGGCCGTCTTGCTGGAGGACTTGCACGGTCGTGCCATCCGCTTGCAAAATTATGCCGCCGTAGCTCCTGGATTCCTCACGGCCCACGGCGAGGATTGTGTCAGCGCTATCCAAAGAAAAAAAGCATTATACGCGACTTGAGAGAGGTGGCTCATCACATGGGGGTGTTGGGCAGCCACGGCGCACGATGACAGGGCGCCAGCACGCCTGCTATCCATAGTGGGCATCGACGGAAGAACGACCTCAACTACACGAGATATAACATGAGTCGTATCCAAGCCCTTCTTATCGACGGGTTGGGACCGCCCACCTAGGCGGGGCGATTGACATTAATCCCCACTAAGACTAGACTAAACTAAGTCTAGTAATTCGAGGTGACTTGGGTGAAGTCCGTTAACATTCATGAGGCAAAAACCCACCTGTCGCGGCTTCTTGATGAAGTGAGTCGAGGCGAGGAAGTAACGATTGCCAAGGCGGGCAAGCCCATTGCGCGGCTAGTTCCGGTATCGACCTCGCGGCCAACCCGTACACCGGGATTTTTACGTGGAAAGATCCGTTTTTCCGATGATTTCGATGCGCCGTTGCCCGACGACGTGCAAAGGAGCTTTGAAGGGGCCGACGAGTGATGCTGTTGCTCGATACGCATATCTACTTATGGTATCTGATCGATTCGCCACGTATTACACGAGAGATTTCCGAGCAGATTTCGGAAGCCGACGTGGTTCTTGTGAGTGCGGCCTCCATTTGGGAAGCTGCCATCAAAATCGGTCTAGGGAAACTAGATGCTAAGATTTCCGACCTCGTTAAGGGAATCGAGGCCAGCGGATTTTCGGAGCTGCCCGTGAGCGCCGCGGACGCGAGCCTGGTAGCGAGCCTACCGCCCATTCATACTGATCCGTTTGACCGGCTACTCGTTGCTCAAGCTCTGGCTGGCCCGTTTCGCCTACTCACCGCTGACGCGACCGTGGCCAGATACTCGGACGTGGTCCAGCTGGTGACGTAATATTAAGTTCACAGTTGGCGGGGTTGGTGGCGGGGCCGTGAAGCGTTACTTTCGAATGCGACCACAAACTCCTCGGTGGCTGTATCGTATTGAGATAAACCGTTTGTGTTGGTGCACAAATTTCTTGCTACTCGACTTAAGACCAGCGGGGATGGCACCAAGAATTGCCGCGTCGTTTGCATCAGCGACAGGGGACGGCCCTTCCATGGCAGGGGATTGCCGCGGGAGTCCTGGTCTTGGCCTCAGGCGTTGGTGTAGGAACCTCAATGTGGCAGGCGGCTCAAAGCCCAGATGAACGTGCGACAATGGCTGCGCCCGTTCCGCTATTTTTGGCCGCCCAAGCGAGCCCTGTGATCGTCGATGCCAGCAAGGCACTGGGATCGCATCCCGGGATTCCTCTTGAAGCCCCGCAAGCCTTGCCGACACAAAGCCCACGACGACCTTAGCGGCTCCCTGGCGGCGGCCAGTCTGCGCTGGACCGCGAGCGCATGGCGCCTGGTCGTCAATGCCCCCTCGATTCGGATGGCGCGCCAAGAATCCCGACAACTCGCCGACCGTCTTGAATCCCTGTCCTTACCCCGACCGACTACGGGTGGCTATCTCATGGTGAACAGCACGTCCAGTGTGACTGCCCAAGGAAAGCCGCGCATCGCGACGGAGGTGGTGATTACCTGGAATCGTGGCCTGACGGTTTATCAAGTCACCACCTATTCCGATGTGCGGCAACGGATGGCCACGGCCTTAGCCATCGCGCATTCCATGCATCTCTACGAGTCGGCCCGATCCTAGGAGTTCTCGGGTGTGTGACTTATCACAGTTCCCCGGCGTTATACCAGAGGAAGGAGACGGATATACCGTGATCATACAACGTACTTTAATATCATCGGCAATGATTGTCGGAATGCTCCTCTTATCGGGCTGCGGCGTCGCGACCCACGTGGCAACGCCTTCACCCAGCTCGGGAGTCCCCACATCCCCATCGAACAGGTCTGGCCCGCCGTCAACGAGGGCGAGTGCCTCCAATAATCTCGCGGCTGGTGCCAGCCAGTCGCCTCCCCCGAGCTCATCGGCCACCCCCACATCGTCGCCACCGGCACCCGCCCCGTCCTCCTCACCGTCGCCAACTAGTCTCACGCCGGTGTTTACCGGAAAACACATGCAGCGGTATGTTGGGAGCCCAATACCGTCGGCGCTATCCCCTGGATTTGTCGCCAATCATTTGACGTTCTCACCGCGTACTTACCCATCGGTCGAAGGCTTTTCCGGAATACTGCGTGGGCACCCCTTTATCTTGGACATTTATCATGAAGCGGCCGTCGGACTGTTTGTCGGTCTTCGCTACAATGGCCAGCCCGTATATTTTGCGGCCGGTCCGGCTCCGGTCTTTGACGTCTTGAATTTTACGGGCACCGACGTGGTGTTTGGGACGCCCTCTGCCGGCGCGTATATGGCCCTGAACCTTATCACCGGGCATCCGATCGTCAACCTGCAGCAAGTTGTGCCCTTAAAAGGATACACCGGCCTGATGGCGCCGGATCACATTCTCGGAGTGCCGAACACGAATTGGCCGGTCACCGTGCCTTAGGACGGGGCTTGTCGGCACTGGGTCGGACGGCCCAAATGAATGTCTCCCCACGCAGCCTCTCATGATTTTTGCCGGATGGATGCTCGGGATGCCGGTATTCCGTATAAGAAACGGCCATTTTCACCTATCGTCTTTCCCTCCCCCTACGGAATGGGTAAAAGCTTCCGAAACTCGCCACGCCGTCGGCGATTTGTGGCCGCGATAGGGACGCTTGGCGGATTATTGGATTGACATTTCGGCGAAAACTTTTTACGTTGTAACTAAAGGGGGGGCGCCGATTATGGACCATCTCATGGCGTTGCTTCGTGCCGGTAGGCAGAGCCACCGTGTATGGCCACGCGGTGATCATGGCTGCACTCCTCTATCCACAATCCCAGGTTACCGTTGGAAATCCCGACCGAGTCGCGGGGATCCCACCCTGCACGCGTAACATCCCGTCTGTCGTCGAAATCATTAGGGAATAGCACCGACCTCGCTGCCGCGATTGCGGGAGTGGTACTGGTCGTGGGTGCATGCAGCACCCGGGATTAGTGCCGGGCATCGGACCTACGCGCCGACCATTCGGTGCCCGCGCCTTATGCGTGGAGGGAGATACTCATGCTAGAATTCTTGGTCATTGTGGGATCGACCCGGCGAGGACGCCGGGGCCGCGTCATTGCGGATTGGTTTATGGATCACGCCTGTCGTCTCGGGCGGGCACACTGGACGTTGGTAGACTTAGCGGAACTCCGCTTGCCGTGCCTTGATTTTGAGTATGTATCCAGCTCTGATGAACCCCATCCCGTTGAGGCTGTCAACCAGTGGAAAGCGCTGGTCGGCGACAGTGATGGATTTGTGTGGGTCACCCCCGAGTACAATCACGGTTATCCGGCCCCGCTTAAGAACGCCCTGGACCATGTCTATGATGAGTGGCACCGCAAGCCAGTAGCCATTGTCTCGTACGGCGGAGCGGCAGGTGGGGCCCGAGCGGCGGAACAGCTCCGGCTAGTGGCCTGTGAACTGCACATGGCGCCCATTCAAGCAGCCCTTGTCATTCCTTCGATTCAACAGCGGCTGGCCGACGATCCAGTAGCGGGCCTGCGTGATAGTCAGGAACACGTCGCCAGTCTTGTCAACGAGTTGGTCTGGTGGGCGGTGACGCTCAAACAAGGGCGTCGGCGTTCCTTGGAAGGGCCGGCAACATGATGACATCGGGAGATGGAAGATGGGGCGGGCCATCTCCGCTAAAGCGCGTCCGAGTCTTTGTGCAGGAGACGTTCGTCTCCTTGGCGTCTCCGACCTATCGCTGTTATTTCGTATCTCAGCTTTTATCCAATACCGGCACCTGGATGCAAATGGTGGCGGAGAACTGGTTGATTATCCGCCTGCATGGTTCCGGCCTCGCTCTGGGCATTAGCACCTCTGTGCAGTTTGCGCCAATGTTGGTCGTCGGAGCGTATGGCGGAGTGCTCGTGGACCGATGGAACAAGCGCCGGCTGTTGGTAGCCACTCAATCGTTGTATGCAATACTAGCCCTATTGATGGCGGTTGTTGTCGCGTCTGGCCACGCCGCGATTTGGATGGTGTGGCTCGCGGGTCTGGTGCTCGGCATGGTCAACGTGGTAGATTGGCCTGGACGACAGGCATTTACCGTAGAAATGGTCGGCGCCACTCGCATCGCCAATGCCACTGCCCTCAACAATATGGTGACCGTAAGCGCACGCGCGGTCGGCCCCGCGATAAGCGGCTTGCTCATCGCGACGGCCGGAATTGGCACATGTTTTGTCGTCAACGCGATTTCGTACGGAGCGGTGGTGATCGCCCTGCTCGGTATGACCCCGGCGCGTTTGGCCAAGGAGCCAATGGCCTTACGGGCGCCCGGCCAGACTCTGCGCGCGATCCAGGCTGCCTGGAGTCAGCCCGCGCTGCGAGCTGCCCTGCTGATGGTGGCAATTGTGGGTGGATTCGCGACAAACTTTCAGTTACTCATCACGCTGCTGGCGGTTCAATCGCTGCATGCCGGCGCCGCGGCCTACGGGCGTCTGATGGCATATCTTGGCATCGGGATGATGGCGGGGTCCCTTCGCGTCGCGAACCGCCCCCCGGCGACCGTGCTCAAGGTCGGAGCCTATGCCCTGTTGCTGGGGGGTGCCTACGCCATATTAATTCCAGATCCCCGCGATATCATGGCGTGGGGCGTAGCATTGCTTGGTGTGGCGGCAGGACTCTTTCTCGCGGGCGCGGCTGCCTGCGTTCAGATGCTGAGTACGCCGGGAATGCGGGGCCGGGTGATGGGGCTCTTTACGGTGGCCATGATGGGCACGACGTTGGTAGGGGGACCCGTGGTAGGCTGGATATCCCAGCGGACCACACCGCAGGGCGGACTAGCCCTCAGTGCGGTCGCCTGTGGCGCTGCGGCCATACTGGCCCTGCGTGAATTTCGTTTACTACGTGGAAGGGGGTACGCGGGGCCGGACTAACGATGTTTGACATTACGGGGAGTGGTCGTGGAAATTCGATTCTTCGGTAGTTGTGATAGGGAAAATAATTCAGCCAGCTCCAGCCGTTAATTGGAGTCTGGCTGGGTCATATAGGTTTTGCTACTCCGTTCTAAGCGCGTCCACTGGCATAAGCGGGGCAGCACGGATGGCGCAAGGTGTAATTCCGCTCATTTTGCGATATCTGGGAGGGGTTCCAGGGAATCTTGACGAAGTGACCCCCGCTTGCTGTTGGTTGAAAACGGGTTGACCGTGTACTTCGTGTGAGAGTGCAGTATGCTTCTGAGCTGAAGAGGACCACCGGTAGGTGCCCACCTAAGTCATGGTGGCATCATGGCTTAGTGGGCGGTTCGTTTGACTGACCGCCCGCCAGTTTTCCAAATGGGCTAAATTACTCTCCCCGCAAGGCTTCTACCGGTTTTAAACGAGCCGCGTGGTTGGCCGGAATCGCGCCGGCCACAGCTGCCACTCCACCGCCGAAGACTAATCCCACTAACACAAGCCACAAAGGGACAAGAAAGAGGCCGGGCTGATGGAAAATCTGGCTTCCCAACTGCCCCAGTCCCCAGCCTACCGCGACCCCAAGGATGCCGCCGATCAGGCCAACAATAATGGCTTCGGCCAAAAAGAGGATGAAGATGTCACGGCGTCGAGCTCCCAGTGCGCGCCAAATGCCGATTTCCCGCCTTCGCTCCAAGACCGCCATACTCATCACCACGGCGATCATGAGGCCCGCTACCGCTAAAGCAATTCCTCCCACGATGCCCAGACCGGTCTCGAAGATTCCAAATTCATGGTTAATCTGATGGATGACTGAGCCGGTGGTAGTCACGCCGTAGCCGCGATGGCGAATCCGCGAAGCCACCGAGGACACCTGGTTAATTCCCGTTGCCACCACCATGGCACTGGCGTATTGAATGGGCTGGTGAGGACCCGCGAGTGAGGAGAGCCATTGGGATGCCAGGTGGGAATTGACGTAACCGCTGGCCCCAAGGCTGGTGGACACCACCCCGCGCACCACGACCGATATTGCTCCTTTGGCGGAGGCCGATGAGGAAATACCCGTCACGCCAAGAACTTCCCCGAGCTTAATCCGCAGGTGGCGGCCCACAGCTAGGGCTAGCCCGTGTGGCCCATGCAAACCAAATAAGGATAGCGCTGTTTTTCGGGGAAGCAGAATTCCCGCGCTTTGGCGTGTGGGCATATGGCCGGCGAGCAAGTGGGGGTGGGGCAGGTTCGCGATGCCAGAAGGCGGCAAGCTAGTTGCCACCATTGTTGTGTAACGACTGCCGGACTGAGCGGTAAGCAAAAACTCGCTCGACCCATAGGCGGCGCGGACATGCGGCAACTGGCTAAATGACTGAAGAGTGGCATTGGTAATCGGGTGCTGAGGCCCGGTGGTTAGGGCGGAACCAAGGCCTAAAGATGACGTTCGAGCGGAGGGGCTCACTGTCATCATCGTCAATGACGCGTTGGCGGAGAGAGCATTGACCACTTTGGACTGCAGGCCGGCGCCGATGGAAATGAGCAGCACCATGCTGGCGACTCCGACCATCACACCCAAGCTAGTCAAAATGCCGCGGGTGCGGCGCCGGCTCAAGGACTTCAGCGACTCTGCCACCAGCGTGGACATCCGAGGACCTCGAACCGGAGAGCTTTTGTGGGGGTCCGATTTTTGGGTTGGCTCGGAAATGGGACGAGAGTCCTCCACAATGCGTCCGTCGCGGATGCGCAGTACCCGATCGGCCAAGACGGCATATTCCGGGTTATGCGATACCACAATGACGGTACGGCCGTCCTCGTGCGCCAGGGCTTGCAGCTGGCGCATGATTTGCATTCCGCTTTCACTATCTAAATTGCCGGTTGGTTCATCCGCCAAAATAACTGGCGCGTCATGCGCCAGTGCCCGCGCGATAGCGACGCGCTGAATTTGCCCCCCGGATAGTTGGGCGGGGGTATGTCGGGCTCGTGGGCCCAGACCTAGCCCGTCCAACAGCTCTCGGGCACGACGGCTTTGTGCCCTGCGGCTTTGCCCGTCCAATAACAATGGTAGTGCCACGTTGTCCTCCGCCGTTGAACCGGGCAGAAGGTAGAAATTTTGAAAGACAAATCCAATGGTGCGCCGACGCCATTGAGCGAGGCGAGCCGCGCTGAGTGCCGTGACATCCATGTCTTCCGCCAATATCTGGCCTTGAGTGGGGCGATCCATTCCTCCCAGCAACTGCAGCAGGGTTGATTTGCCGCCTCCCGAAGGGCCTAAAACCAAGGTCATCTGCCCCGGGGCAAAGGTGGCCGAGCACTCGCGCAGGGCTTCAATAGCCTCCTGACCGCGTTGATAGGTTTTGGATACGCCGCGCAGTTCAAGAAAGATGCCTCGTGGAGATTCGGTCATGGCTCCCCCTACACGTCGGCGGGAGCCGATGGGTTTTTGGTGGTGAGTCCCCCGATGGCACCGACGATAAGGCCCATGATAACCCCTACGCCGGCACTGGCGGCCCAGGATGCGATGTGGGCGGCTGGCGAATTGGCGGCTTTGAGCAGCGTGCCAATGGCAAGGGTGGGATTGACGTGCCGAGCGTGCAGACTTGCGAGCAATTGCGCCCGCGTCAGATGAATTAATAGCGATGGCCATCCAGAAACGATACCGTAGATAAGGCCCGCGATGGCGCCTACGCCGACCGGCCGCGCGCCCTGCTGCTTGGCGGCGCGACCTGCGAATAATAGAATCCCCAGCACGATCACATCTAATATAATGGACACGACGATGGGCATGCCCACGCGGTGGCCGCCGATAAGAAACTTGATGAGGGCAGCGATGACACCCCAGACTAAGGTGATGAGATAGATGCGGTTGACTTTTGTCACGATTTTCATCCTCTCGTGGTGGTAATTATCGTTAAACCCGATAATTCCTGGAAAGTACTGTGAACTGTTAATTGATATCACCATGATATCACATCGTAGGAAAGACAATATAATTTCTATTTGTACTAATACAATTAAATTGATGGGTCGTCAACCGTCTGTGGCACTATGAGGATGGTGGTATATGGTTAAAAAGGGTTATTGACATTCTCACTCTAAGATTGTATTAGTACAAATAGAAAATGGATGTAAAGCAGCCTGACTAACCGCAGCAAATGAGTTTTGTGGCGAAAGATCGCAGGCAAATAGCAGGAGGCCGAGGCCTTCTCCTCGTATCACATTGTTCTTATGAAGCGGGGCGGGCGGCGGTTGAGGGCCGCTGACTATAGGCGGCGGGAATAGTCAATGCGTGCTTGTCATCAACGTAAATGAGTCCCGCGATATTTCCTCGATCTGGCTTACCAACTCGCGACATGACAGAGCGGGCCTAAGTGAAAAATTTCAAGGGGTTTTTACCGCAGTGGAAAGGTGAGAAAAAGTAATGAGTGAAAATGGCTACGGCGAGAGCTATGACCTGCAGTGGGAAATCGGAACGACCATGGTTTACGCGACATTCGCCAAACCTCGGGGCGTCGGGCCTTTTCCCGTCGTCGTCATGGCGGCGGGAAGCGGGCCCACCGATCGGGATTGGACGTCGCCCTTGTTGCCCGGCAGTAATGGCAGTGCTCGCCTGCTTGCGGATGCGCTGGCGCAAGCCGGGATTGCTTCGCTGCGCTATGACAAGCGGGCGTCAGGAGCGCATGCGATGGAAAATATGAAAGCGCTTGTAGGACGCCTTAGTATGCAGTCGCATGTGGACGAGTTCACCGGGGCCGTGGATACGCTGGTCGCTCGTCCGGACATTGACTCTGGCCGCATCTTCGGACTGGGCAATAGCGAAGGGACTCTTCACGTGCTCAATTACCACCTGAGCAACCCTTCGGCGCCGCTTGCCGGGCTTGTACTGACCGGTGTCCCCGGTCGGGCGGTAGGTCCGGTGGCACGCTCCCAATTGGCGGCGCAGGCGGCCTTGATACCTAATGGAGAGGCCCTCTTGGCGCTATACGACCAAGCCATCGAACGGTTCTTGAGAGGCGAACCGGCGGCACCGGCATCTGAACTACCTGATGGGGTGAAGGATCTGTTCCGGTCTTTAGAGGCGCCCGCTAATCAACCCTTTTCCCGGGAACTATGGATAGCTGACGGAGCCAGTCTTCTTGCTAACGTGGATAGTCCGGTATTAGTCATCATTGGTAAAAAAGATATTCAGGTGGATTGGCGGTTGGATGGCGAACTGTTGCAGAAGGCGGCGCAGGGTAAGAGTGGCGTGACATTTTTCTACCCCGACGATGCCAATCATATCTTAAAGTATGAGGCTAAGAATCGTGAGGAATTGACGGCATCTGAAGTGGTGCCGCTATACAACGAGGATGGCCGCGTTCTTGATTCTTCTACCGTGGATGCCATTGTCACCTGGCTGCATGACCATGGGGCCTAGTCGCGGTCGTTGAGGACATGCGCGAAGTTATCGGGGGTGCCCAAGGACGTGGAACGTCGTTGGGCACTTCGGCTTGCGGTTTTCGCAACGTGAAGGATTAGTGCGAATTGAAGAATTGGCGGCGCAGGTGGAGCAGATCCAAAAATTAGTGGGAGAATGAAGGACAGGAAAAGGAGACGTCGGTGCGCTCAATGAAAACGATGCACCCGCAAGTTTCCCGTAGGAGGACCATATGAAGATAAAATCAGTACTGACCGGATTAATCGGGTTTGTCGTTGGGATAGGGGGATATTATCTTCTTGGGCGCAGTCCTGCTCAAGCCCGTCATATTGTGCAAGCAACGACGCCCACCAATGTCGGCCTGATGTTTATGCAGGCAGTGGCCGCTAATGATGTATACGCGGCCAAGAGTTTGATGGTCCCCGGAGTTGGACACGATCTTACCCCCATGGCATTACAGCATCTTCGCGCCTGGTTGCCACAAAAAGACGGAACCGGCATTGCTACCTATGAGGTTCTGACTTTTTCTGATCATAAAGAGTTGAAGTTGGAGATTGTCCCATCGCTCACGGGTAGGCCTCAGCTTTGGCAAGTAGAGAAAATTATTGGCCAAAATGTGGAGGTGGAACCTAAAGGTGTTATGTCGCTCGCAAAGCCCTAAAGAGTTCGTAAATAGCGCGCTTGGCTGCCGTTGGAGTTGGGCAGAGTGCATGCGGGCGCTGCCCGGATGAAGCACTGTCGGGGGCTACGCGGGTTGATAGGACTGGGGCATAAGGGAACTGGGACAATAGAGGGGATGACGGGGTGACCCATTTTGGGTGGTTCCCAGGATTGATAGGGGAAAGCGGGATAGCAGCGTTCGCACCGCCGGGCCGCGAATTATGCTGGAAGGGTGAGCGCCCCAAGCGGCCACTCGGAGCGCTGAGATGGCTGCCGCCCAAACCAGATACGCGTTGTTTTCCGAACCAACAGGGTCGTTAATGGTGGGTAAGGTGTCCGGTTTGGTTGACCGCCAAGCAAAAATGTTCGTGACAATGAGCGAACCAAATCCCCATTTTTGGGCATAGCGGAGGCAGCGGGTTACGGTGGGATCGAGGTGTTCCGCATCCGCTGTGCTGGGATTTAACATGATAAAGTTGAGGGGCGGGCGGCTAGAATTCCAGCATCGGGACAGCCAGTAGCGGTAGCGGCCGGTTTCATCAAAAACCGCCAGACCCGTCCATGCCTCATTGAAGAATGTTTGTCGTCGCACCAATGCATCCCTCCACCGTGTTTGCAAACTTGCCCCCGTAACTGAAGAGCCTGTTGTTTATCGCTTTCCCTCAAAGATTGGGCGATGGACTCACTTGGCGAATTTTTTTCATCTTCTCAGATTTTGTGCGCTCTTCGAAGAATTTTTGCCAGCGGACTAAGAAATGCTTATTCCGTCGGCAAAAAACTTCTGATGTGAGGACTCATGCGGAATATGAAGAGCCTGCGACAGGCTGCGATTTTGGGACTTATCCTCCTTTTGGCACCGGCTTTCTGGGGCGGGCGTCCTTTGGCGACGGCATCGCGTGATTGTCGCCGGGGGCAGTGGAATCCTCAATTAATGGGGATGCGCCAACAAATCATTTACGAACAGAGAAAAACGCGGGTGCTGACCCTGTATCTTTTGCGGCCACGGCACCCCGCCCAAGAGCTCAATCCTGTTGTGCTCTATCTCCATGGTGGAGGACTCCGCTCTGGCACGGGAATTATCTCGTCCGCCCCAACTCCTCATAATCGGTTGTTGGTGGCCCTTGAGCGTCATCTCATGCGTGAACACATTGATTTTGTTTCCATCAATTACCGTCTGGCACCCTTGCACCCCTGGCCTGACCCGCTTCACGACGTGGAACATGCGATTGGATACCTTGACCGGCATGGAGCCGCACTGCATATGAACACGAATGACATGGCGGTCATAGGGGATAGTGCCGGTGGCGAGCTCTCAAGCTTTGTGGGGCTCACCATGTCCGTTCCGGGGACCCGCCGCCCCGCGGTGCGGGGAGTGGTCGACCTCTTTGGTCCCACGGACCGAGAAAAGTTCGCGTCGGCTTGGCGCGCGCGCCATGGGCTGATACCCAATCCCGTCTATGGGGTCTATACTCCCGGACGGGTGCGTAAGGAGAGCGCCATCTCTCATGTGCACGCGGGCGCGCCTCCTTTTCTCATCGTGCAAGGGTCGCGCGACCGTGTGGTGCCGCCCTGGCAGTCGTGGCTATTAAAGAAGAAACTACAAAAGTGCGGTGTTTCCGCCAAAGAGATTTTAGTGGGCCATGCGGGGCACGAACTAGTGGCTCAGGGGGGGCCCATTCATCCCGGTATTCCGCGGTTAGTGGGAATCATTAACCAGTTTCTTAGGCAACGATTATTAACCGCAACAAACCGAGGTGGCTTGAAAAACGCGAGTCGGGTGCATGGATAAAGAAAAAGCCCTCCCGAAAGGTCAGGGAGGGCTTTAACAAGCGTGGGCTAGGACAAGTTGCCCAACACGGTTTGTAGAATTCCTCCATTGCGGTAGTAGTCGACGTCAATGGGGGTGTCGAGGCGGGCCTTCGTGGTAAATTCGGTGGTGCTGCCATCCAGCCGGGTGGCGCGCACGGTGATGGTCTGCCGCGGTTTGATATCTGTGGGCACCTCGATGTCAAAGATTTCGGTGCCGTCAAACCCCAGGGTCGCAGCGGTCGTTCCCGCTTCGAATTCCAGGGGCAAAACCCCCATCCCCACCAAATTGCTGCGGTGGATGCGCTCGAAGCTTTGAGCAATCACCGCTTTGACGCCTAACAATGCCGTGCCTTTGGCGGCCCAGTCCCGCGACGATCCGGTGCCGTACTCAATCCCGGCCAACACGACCAGTGGCACGCCTTCCGCTTGATAGCGCATGGCGACGTCGTAAATGCTGCCCTGCTCGCCGTCGGGGTGGTGGATGCTGTAGCCGCCTTCCACCCCCGGCACCATTTGGTTGCGAATGCGAATGTTGGCAAAGGTGCCGCGCATCATGACCTCGTGATTGCCGCGGCGGGATCCGTAGCTGTTAAAGTCCTTTTGGTCGACCCCATGCTCCACGAGATATTGTCCTGCCGGGCTTTTCACCGGAATGTTGCCGGCCGGAGATATGTGGTCAGTGGTCACTGAATCGCCCAAAATCGCTAAGGGCCTCGCATGGTGAATAGACTGGATGTGATTCACCCCAGGCGCCCAATTGCTGAAGAAAGGAGGATCTTGAATGTAGGTGGAGTTTTTATCCCACTCATAGAGCTCCCCCTCGGGAATGTCGATTTGGTTCCATCGGTCATTGGCGCTAAAGATATTGTCATACTGCTCGCGAAACATGGCCGGATCAATGGCGCCCTTCATGGTTGTCATAATTTCGTCGGTGGAGGGCCACAGATCCTTCAAATAGACGGGTTTACCATCCGTGCCGGTGGCAATCGCGTCATTCTGCAGGTCAATGTCGACCGTTCCTGCCAGCGAATAGGCCACAACCAAGGGCGGTGAGGCGAGATAGTTGGCTTTAACTTGGGAATGGATGCGACCCTCAAAGTTGCGGTTTCCACTAAGCACCGCGGATACGGTCATATCCTCTTCTTGAACAGCGGCTGCCACCTCGTCCGGCAAAGGTCCGCTGTTGCCAATGCAGGTGGTGCAGCCGTACCCTACCACGTCAAATCCCAGTTCGCTAAGATAGCCCATGAGGCCGGCCCTTTCCAGATAGGCGGTGACCACTCGCGACCCCGGCGCTAGACTGGTCTTCACATATTTTGGAGGGTGGATGCCGTGTTCCACGGCCTTCTTTGCCAATAGTCCCGCCCCAATCATGACAAAGGGGTTGGAGGTGTTGGTGCAGCTGGTAATAGCGCCAATCACCACCGAGCCTTGATGCAAAGTCTCTTCGCTATTGTCCGAATGATGCACGATGGCGGTCTTCTCCGTTTCTGCGGGAGTCAGACCAAACCCTCGTTCGGCGACCGGCGCCGTCAGTGCCGTTTGAAAGGCGGATTGCATCTTGGAAAGAGGAATACGGTCTTGCGGCCGCTTGGGCCCAGCCAGACTCGGTTCCACAGTACCCAGATCCAACTCCACCACATCACTAAAAATAGGGTCAGGAGTATCATCAGTGCGGAACAGTCCTTGCTCCTTGGCGTACCATTCCACCAGTGCGACATGCTCCTCGGCACGGCCAGTGTTGCGCAAGTATCGCAGCGTTTCTTCGTCAATGGGGAAGTATCCCATCGTGGCCCCATATTCGGGCGACATATTGCCAATAGTGGCGCGGTCGGCCAGGCTAATGCGGCTCAGTCCGGCACCAAAAAATTCCACAAACTTTCCTACTACCCCGTGTTTGCGGAGCAAATGGGTGACGGTCAACGCCAAGTCGGTGGCTGTCGCGCCTTCGCGCAGCCGTCCCGTCAGCCGAATCCCCACGACTTCGGGGGTGACAAAATAGAGGGGCTGGCCCAGCATGTTGGCTTCCGCCTCAATGCCGCCCACGCCCCATCCCAATACTCCTAAGCCATTAATCATGGTGGTATGGGAATCTGTCCCCACCAATGAGTCGGGGAAGGCCATGCGGGTGCCATCAACAGTTCGATCGGTGACCACCGAGGCCAAGTATTCCAGATTAACCTGATGCACAATACCGGTGGCCGGTGGAACAACGCGGAAGTTGTTGAAAGATTTTTGCGCCCAGTTTAGGAAGCGGTAACGTTCGATATTGCGCTCGAACTCCCGTTCCATGTTAAACTCGAGGGCGTCCATGTTGCCGTATTGGTCGACCTGCACCGAATGGTCAATGACCAAATCCACTGGCACCAAGGGGTTTATATTGCCTGGGTCGTGATGTATCCGTGCTTGCACGGACCGCAGCGCCGCTAGATCGACCACGGCGGGAACGCCGGTAAAGTCCTGCAGCACCACGCGGGCTGGTTTAAAGGGAATTTCCCGGCCGTTGCTGGGTCCCGGCAACCAACGGGCCAACGCCTCGACATCCTCGGGCTTGATTTGGTAATTGTCCAACTGACGTACCAGAGATTCCAATAAAATTTTAATAGAGAACGGCAGACGGTCAATATTGCTGTCGCTTATGGCTTTTAATGCACTCAGCCGATAATAAGTGATGGGGCTCCCATGCAGGGTTGCGGTAGCGCGGGAGCCAAACGGATCACGGTTGTCCTGAGTCAAGCTGGTCACCTCGCTTAAGTGTCGCATCATTTTTCCATCCCCTATTGTACCTCTCAGGCAGGACGAATGCGATGAATCTAAGCAGGTTGGGACGCTTTGCCGTCCCCTTTCCCTTTTCTTGACCTCCCGCCGAGAAGGTCGAGAATGATATAATTCTTGGGAGTTGGTTGAAGCACGCGATAAGTTGGGGAGAGAGAATGGCACAGGCACTTTTAGAGGAAATTCAAAGACGGCGCACCTTCGCGATTATTTCGCATCCAGATGCGGGAAAGACCACTTTGACGGAAAAATTGCTGCTGTTTGGCGGCGCGATCCGCGAGGCCGGGGCCGTCAAGGCGCGCCGCGCACAGCAACATGCTCGCTCCGACTGGATGGAGATCGAGCGGCAGAGGGGCATCTCGGTAACCTCCACCGTTTTGCAGTATGACTACCAGGGCTATCGGGTCAATTTGCTGGATACGCCGGGACACCAGGACTTCAGCGAAGACACCTATCGCACGTTGCTGGCTGCCGACAGTGTGGTCATGGTGCTGGATGGTGCCAAAGGCGTGGAGGATCAGACGGTTAAACTCTATCAGGTGGCTAGGCGGCGCCAGATCCCCGTCTTTACCTTTGTCAACAAGCTGGACCGGGAGACCCGTGATCCCTGGGAGATTCTCGAGGAGATTGAGCGGATTTTAGGGATCTCCACCTTTGCCATGAATTGGCCGGTTGGCATGGGCTTAGGGTTTCAGGGTCTTTATGATAGGCGGGCCGGTGTTTTTGAAGCGTTTAAGCGTCAAAGCCGGGAATTTGCCCGAGTTCCCCTGGATGCGGCAGGCCTCGACCTTCACGAAAGCGCCCGGCTTGCTCAAGATTTAGAGTTGCTGGACGGGGCGGGGGAGCCTTTCAATGAAGAAAAAGTGGCGTCTGGACAGCTAACCCCGGTTTATTTCGGGAGCGCTATGGCCAACTTTGGCGTGGCCACCTTTTTTGACGGGTTTTTGTCGATGGCTCCGGCGCCTCGCCCTCGCGTCTCAACGGAGGGTCCGGTAGACCCCGAGTCGGATTACTTTTCTGCCTTCGTGTTTAAAATCCAGGCCAATATGAATCCCGCGCACCGTGACCGTGTGGCATTCTTGCGTGTTTGCTCCGGGCGCTTTTCCCGAAATATGACGGTGACGCATTGTGAAAGCGGCCGCAGCATCCGGCTGGCCCAACCTCAGCAATTTTTAGCGCAGGATCGCTCGATAGTGGAAGAAGCCTACCCCGGCGATGTTCTCGGCATTCACGACTCCGGCTTGTTGGTGATTGGGGATGCCTTAAGTGAGAAAAGCGGCGTACGTTTTGTGGGATTTCCCCGCTTTTCGCCCGAGCATTTCGCCGAACTGGAACTCAAACATACCTTAAAGCATAAACAGTATCAGCGCGGTTTGGACGAGCTGGTGCAAGAAGGAGTTTTGCAGCGCTTTCACGCCGACGATTTAGGCCCCCACATTTATTTGGGAGTCGTGGGGCCTCTGCAGTTTGAGGTTTTAAGCTATCGGCTGCTGCACGAATACGGAGTCGACGTTTCGGTGCGCATGCTTCCCTACACGTTGGCGCGCTGGGTGTTGGAAGGTCCGGAGCGGTTTGAGTTCGGACGGTTTGACCGTGTACGGCTAGTGGCGGACGATGCGGGACGGCGGGTGCTTTTGCTGGAGGACACGCGCACGTTAGACCGATTGCGAGAAAAGTATCCGGAGTTAACGGTGGCGGAAAGCTCACCCGTTCGCGATCTGGGGGATGATTAGCCAAAACGCGTCGCGAAAGGATGTGGGTTGATGCAATATCGTCGGTTGGGCGGCGCCGGCATTGAAGTGTCCGCCATTGGCCTGGGAAGCTGGCTAACCTACGGGACCGTGACTGAGGAGCGAGTCGCGGAAGCTTGCGTTCATCGGGCCTGGGACGCGGGAATTAATCACTTTGACTGTGCCAACATGTACGGTAGCGAACCGCATGAGGCTGAACGCTTTTTATCCCGGGTTTTAAAAGGGTTTGCCCGTGATGAATATGTGCTGACTACCAAGGCATTTTGGCCAGTGGGCGACAAGCCCAATCAGCGCGGACTATCCCGCAAACACTTATTTCATCAAGTGGACGTCAGTTTAAAGGCCTTGAACACGGATTATGTCGATATTTTTTATTGCCACCGGGCCGATCCGAATGTGGAAATCGAGGAAACCCTACGCGCTATCGATGATCTAGTGTGTCAGGGCAAGATTCTCTATGGCGGCATCAGCCAGTGGCAGCCCGCGCAAATTGGAGAGGCGCTCCTCACGCAAGAACGGTTTCATCTTCATCCCTTGCGTGCCAGTCAGCCTCGCTACAATTTACTGGACCGCACCATGGAGTCGGGGGTTTTGCCCCTGTGCGAGGCGGCGGGAATGGGACTGGTGGTTTTTTCGCCTCTGGCCCAAGGTCTTTTAACGGGTAAGTATCATAGAGGTGAGGCGGCTCCAATGGGATCCCGCGCCAGTGAGAGGCGGGTCAACACCAGCATCAAGCGGTTTTTGACGGAGAGCAATATTGAGCGGGTGGAATCGCTGGCGGCTTTGGCGCGCGATTTAGGAATCAGTTTGGCCCAGCTGGCTCTGGCCTGGGTATTGCGCCAACCCGCCATTTCCAGTGCCCTCATTGGCGCGTCTCACCCTGACCAAATTACGGAAAATGTCGCGGCCCTCGATGTAGTGCTGGATGAAGAGATCCTCACGCGCATCGAAGCAATTGTGGCATAGTGCCTGGACTTCTCGCTTATCCATAACTATGGGGGCGAGGACGGCATGAATTGGCGGGCCTGGATCCGATGGCCGGGAATATCGTCATCGGATCCTTCATTTTTGCGGTACGTAGATTGCGTGCCCACTTGGCGCCTCATGGCGGCCACGGTCGGGGGCGGTGTTTTGGTGTTGCTGGTGGGCCGGGCGGCCCACTCTCCGACCATCGGATATGGCTACGGCGGTCTCTTCTTTGTGTTCGGTTCGTGGCCACTGATGCGGGTGGTGGGCCGTGCGTCGGTATGGACCGACGCCACCGTCTGGCAAACGATTTTGCTGGTCATCGCCAGTGTGGCTATGGGCCATTTAGGCAGCCGGATTTTGGGGTTTAACCCGCAGGCAGGCCGCATCCACTCGCTTGGTTGGGCGCAGGGAAAACGCCTGTTGTGGGGGTTTCCCCTGCTGCTTCCCGTGGAAAACCTCATTTTATTGGGCGGCTTAGTGGCGCTGTGGCAGGCGATAAAGCCGCGTACAGCATTAGACCGCGTGCTGGTGGCCATTGCCGCCGCCTTTGTGTTTGGATTTTGGCATGTGCCGGTTTGGGGATTTTGGACGATGCCGGTCATTGGGATGACCGTGCTTCCCTGGTCGCTCTATCTCTTGGCCACCGGCGATATGTTGGTTCCGGTGTTGGCGCACATTGCCATGGATGCTCTGGCGGTGATAGGAGCCCTGGCTCCAAAAGAGTCGCTCTGGCGGCATTTGGGAGATCCTATTCTGCTGCTGGCTCTCTTTGTTGGTGGGCTGATGTTGTCTCTATATCGGGAGTGGTTTAACGGATCACGGAGGTGATTAGGCCGCGACTTCAGTTATGATGGAGCCAGGGGGGATGTGGAATGGACGCGGTTTGGCCGGTTTCCGTCAAAGGGGTGCTGGTCCGTCATGATCAGGTGCTATTGCTTTTAAACGAGCGAAATCAATGGGAGCTGCCGGGAGGCCATGTCGTTGCCGGGGAAAGTCCGCCAGAGGCCTTGATGCGCGAATTTCAGGAGGAAACGGGTTGGTTGGTTCGTCCCCAAGGGTCTCTAGGGGCGGATTTTTTTACACCGGTGGCGGGGGGACCTTCGGTGCTGCTCGTGTTCTATATGGTGGAAGCCCGCCAGCGGAATGGGGAGGTCATCATTTCTTCCGAACATACCGATCTTAGCTGGGCGCCCCTCAATGCACTGCCGGAAAACCTTCCGTCCGTCTACCAAAAAGCGATTGCTCGCGCGCAAAGCCATCTGTGGGGAGAGGTGCTGCATCACTTGGGCGCGCGCTTGGGGGCGGACCAGGGAAGGCGCATGAGTCGTCTCCACACGGAACTTGGCGTGGCACCGAAACTGGGAGTTCCGCAGGTGGGGACGGTGAGTTTGCATGCCGGCCCTGCCGCAAAAAGCGGCATTCGCCAGTTGCACGAGGAATTTTTAAGCGGGCGCCGGAGTCCGGTCGAGTGGGTGGAGGAGCGAATCGCGCGGGCCAGGGCCTGGCAGGCGCGCACCCCAATCTTCATTCAGATTCGGGCCGCGGAGGCTTTAGCGGCGGCGCGGGAGTCGGAACAGCGGTATCGGAGCGGACGTCCTTTGTCTGTGATGGATGGCGTGCTGGTGGGAATTAAAGACTTGATTGATGTGAGCGGGCAGGGCACCAGCGCCGGGTCGGCGGTGCGGTCATCTGACCCCGCAGCAACGGATGCCGATCTGGTGGTTAGGCTGCGTCAATCGGGGATTAATATGGAACTCGGCAAATTAAATCTGCATGAGTTCGCCTATGGTCCGACCGGGGATAGTTCATACTTTGGGGCGACCGCCAACCCTCACAATCTGAGCCGGATGGCGGGAGGATCCAGCAGCGGATCGGGTGCCGTGGTGGCAAGTGGGGTGGCGCCGGTGGCTTTGGGAACCGATACCGGGGGCTCGGTGCGAATTCCATCGGCGTTCACCGGCATCTCGGGATTGAAACCCACCTATGGGCGGATATCGCTCGAGGGGATTGTGCCACTTTCCTGGTCCTTGGATCATGTGGGGCCCATGGCACGAACCGTGGCCGACGCGCGGGAGTTGTGGCGGGCCATGGGCGGGGAGATAGCCGCTTGCGGCGCCCCTAGCGCTCCTAGAGTATTTTGGCCTGATGACGTTCAAACCCACTGTTACGATGCCGGGTTGCAAGAATACGTGGAAGCGGCTATTGCCACTTTGCTGGCGGGAATTGGGGCAAAGGTGGAGCGCGGTCCTCTTTTCAATTTAGAGCCGGTCCGCCTGGCTCAGTCCATCATTATCGGTTCTGAGGCATTAGCGTATCATTGGGAGACTCTCGATGAGGCACCGGAGCGATACCAGCCGGATGTGTCAGAGCGACTGGGGAAGGGGGGTGCCCACTTGGCGGCGGAGTATATTGCCGCCATGCGATACCGGCAAGCGGAAGCGGCGCGCTGGGATGCCTGGCTCGCCCGCTTTGATACCATCATTCTGCCCACGGTGCCGATAGTGGCCCCGTCGTTATACACCAAGACTATTCGCTCCCCGGCCGGTGTTGAGGAAGATGTGCGCGGGGTGGTGACCCGCTTAACCGCTCCTTTTAATTTTTTGGGTCTGCCGGCTCTCTCCATCCCCTGGGGTCTCTATCAAGGACTCCCGGTCGGATTGCAATTAGTGGGACGGCGGGGTTTTGACGACCTCATCCTGGCCATTGGCGAAGAGATTCAAGCGCGGTTTCCTGAGTCGGTGCCTCCTATAGTGGCGCTCGCATAATTTCAAGCGGGGGACCGAAGCTAGAATCATGATGCGATGGTCAAAATGGCCCTGGGAAGTCTTGGAAACCTGGGGTCTGAGCTTTCAAGTGGTAAAGACCGCGCTGGCGGCAGGACTGTCATGGGGCATCGCGGAATGGGTCATAGGAACCCCCAAACCATATTTTGCCCCTTTGGCCGCTATTTTGTCTGTTCAAGCGACCATTGCCGAATCGTTGTCGCGGGGAGTGCAGCGCATCCTGGGTGTGGTGGGCGGCATTGTGCTGGCCATGTTGTTGGCGCACTGGGTGGGGCTGAATTCCTGGTCGCTGGCTGTTTTAGTGTTTGTAGGAATGGGGCTGGCTACCCGGGTCCATTTGGGCCCGCAAGGCATCCCGCAGGTGGCGATTAGCGGACTGCTGGTAATGGCTCTGGGCTCCGCCGTTCCGGGCTATGCCTGGTATCGGCTGTTGGAAACCGTTTTGGGAGCTTTGGTGGCGCTCGCGGTGTCATTAGCGATTTGGCCGCCCGATTTAACCCCGCAAGCCATGAAAAGCCTGTCGCTACTGGCGCTAGGCTTGAGTGATCTGTTGCAAAAAATGCAAGTCGATCTCGCTTCCCAGCCCCTGGTCCATGAGGCTCATGATCACTTGCGCCGGGCGCGGGGTGTGGCCGCGGCTCTGGAGAAGGCGCGAAGCGCTATGAATCGGGCGGAATTAAGCGTGCGCTGGAACCCCTGGCATCAAGGCGCGCGCATTCGTCTCAAGCGGCTGAAGCAGGCGGTCAACGTGCTCGAGCATGTGCTCATACAAATCCGAGGGATTAGCCGCACTCTTTTCGTCAGCGAAGGAGAGAAAGGCGGTCCGCCGGCGGATGTTGTTCCCGCAGCCCTGGCCCAGGGGATCGGAGATGTGCTGGCGCTGATGGGAAGCGGTCTGCGGCTCTACGCGGCACTAATTGATCAAGGCGATGAAGCCGCTGCCTTACGCTTGGAGAATGCCTTGCGCCAAGCTGTGTATATGCGCGGGCAGATTTG
Organism: Bacillota bacterium; assembly: GCA_021792935.1. GTDB lineage: Bacteria > Bacillota > Sulfobacillia > Sulfobacillales > Sulfobacillaceae > Sulfobacillus_B. The sequence goes on from JAJYTS010000004.1 coordinate 24,147, forward strand.
GCGGGACGCGATGAGTTCTCTCAGCGAGAGGGCCTCCGCGTTTATCGGGGTGGCGTCGGTGCTGGTAGATCTAGAAAAAATGAGCCAGGATCTGAGTGTCAGTTCCCGGCTTTTGGTTCCTTTAGTGCGGGTAAGGCGCTAGTGGTTGTCTTGATAGCGGCGGCGCGATTCCTCCAGCACTTTTAAGGCCTCGGCTTCGCCCTTCCATCCGCCAATGGTGACTTCTTTATTCTCTAATTGCTTATAGGTTTGGAAGAAATGGGGGATTTCCCGCAAAACATGAGGGTTGACCGCTTCCAGCGATGTCACATGGGCGAATCGGGGGTCGTCGGCGGCCACTCCCAAAAGCTTGGTGTCCACGCCCTTGTCGTCTGTCATCTCCAGCATGCCTAAAAGCCGGGTGCTGATGACGCATCCGGGAAACGTGGGAAAACTGGTCAATACCAACACATCAATGGGATCGTCGTCTTCTCCCAACGTTTGTTCCACAAATCCGTATTCGGCAGGATAGTGCATGGGGGAGAACAGCACCCGGTCCAGGCGTACCCGGCCAGTCTCGTGATCCACTTCATATTTGTTTTGGCTGCCTTGCGGTATTTCTATCACAACATCGACCTTCAAGTCCGTGCCTCCTCGTTGACGTTACCTCTTAGTGCGATTACCTGCCCTACATTGTGGAGGAATTGGAAAGGAAAATCAATGAGGATAAGGATTGGCTGGCGCCGGCTCGTGCTCTGGGTATAATGGTAAAGGTTTAATGGTGGTCCCCGATAGCGCGGTGCGTTTGGGGTGGGAAGGATAGCGAATGGCTGATAACAGAACAACTGAATCGCTCAGTTCCGCGACACGCTGGCTCGTGCTCACGTTCGCGGGTTCCACCGCCGCTGGCACGATTGCGTCGGTGTTTGTCAATTTGTTTGTTTTTGTGGTGTCGGGACAACTGTCCTCGTTAGCCCTTTTTAATGGCGCCTATTTCTTTTCGTTAACTTTTGTCTTTTATTTCACCGGCTATCTCTTCCGCAAATCCTCCCCGTTGGTCCCGTATCGCTGGGGACTGGTGCTGACCGCCAGTTTTTACGGGGTGCTGCTCATGCTCTTCCATCACGCCAGCCAGTACATTTTGGTGCTGGGACTCCTGCAAGGAGTTTCGCAAGGCTTCTTCTGGTTTGGGGCCAATTTGATGACTTTTGACACCGTGGCTCCGGCTCAGCGCATCCGCTTTTACGGGGTTAACTCTGCCGTGGGCAGTGTGTTGGGTGTGGCCGGTCCACTGTTGGGAGGCGCTCTTGTCGAGTTGATGCCGGGGCTCAGGGGCTATCTCTTAGTCTTTTCCTTGGCCATGGGGCTGTATGCCGCCACCTTTGCCATTTCTTTCTCGGTTCCCGAGGGGCCTCCCCTGGGCAATGAGCCGTTATCCTTTAGTTTGGTACTGCACCGGGTGATTCCTTTTTGGAAAGAGGCGCTCAAGACTCTTATGGTGCGGGGCACCCGTGAGGCTATGAGCGGATTGGCGGGGGTGTATTTAATCTATATTGCCACCAGCAATGCCTGGGTGGTGGGAGTCTATTCCAGTGTGAGCGCGTTTACGCGGATGCTGGGGTCATTAGTGGTAAGCCGCCGGGTGCTGCCCGCCTCCCGGCCTCGCGCCATGTGGTGGGGAGTGGCGGGAATGACGGCCGGGGCCTGTTTTCTTTTTCTGCTGCGGTTAAGTTGGGGATGGATTTTTGTCTATACGGTATTCGCCTCTTTCAGCATGCCCTGGTTCACCGTTCCCAACGAAGCCATCCCCTTGGATGTGATGGACCGCGACCCGGATGTCTCCCGCCACCGGGTGGCCTTCATGCTAAGCCGGGAGATGGGTCTTAATACGGGACGGCTTGCCAGCATGGTGCTGCTTATGACCCTTTATTTGTGGCGGCAAAGTCCATTTATGCTGGTGGGCATGGTGGTTCTGACTTCGTTGGCGCAAAGTTGGGTGGCCTGGATGGGCTCACAAATCTGGCGGCAGATTCGTCCGCATGCCGCTTAAGCGCGCAAGCTGGATTTAATCCTTTCTTGGGCGGCAATTATATCGGTGTGAGGCCAACCCTGCGATATCATAGCGAAAGGGGGAATGATGTCATTGCAAAAGCGCTGGGCAAATGTGTCGCTGGTGGTGTTATTGGCGCTTTTGTCGACGGCTTTGTTGTTTCGCGGGAGAGTATGGTCGCCTTATTTGTTGGGGCTGGCCCTGGCTGGTCTCGCGGGCGGCATTGCCGACTGGTACGCCGTTACCGCCTTATTCCGCCATCCCCTGGGGATGGCTTGGCTTCCCCACACTTCCATCATTTCCGCCAACCGCGACCGCATTATTGACGCGATTGCCACCTTGGTGGAAGCAGAGTTGTTGTCCACCAATTTCCTCAATGCCAACATTCAAAAGCTTTCTTTCAGCGAATTAGCCCTCTCCACCTTGCAAAAGCCGCTGTCACCGGAACTCACCCAATTTTTATCCCATAACGCCGCGGCCTGGATTGCGCAGTTGGACAATGACCCCATTGCCCAAAGTTTGCGGGCTTTAATAGAAGGTCGGGCCGATGCGCTTAATATCTCGGATTGGGGCGTTCATCTTATTGAATGGTTAATTCGCTCCGGCAATGATAAGGCGTTATTCTTGTTTCTTTCCGAGCATGCCGAGACCGCCTTGGAGCAGGTGGAGTTGACGGACGATCTGGAACGTCGGCTTAAAGTCATGATTGACGAGTATACCAAGACGGGCACGCAGAAGTTTTTCTTGGGGGTGTTGGAGTCTTTAGGCACTGTCGACTATCACGAATTAACCCTTTCCATCAAGACCGGCCTTAAGCGCTGGCTGCATTCCGATAGCGCTTTTGAACAGTTTGACATGGCCTTGGTGCGCATTATGCGGTCGCTGCGCCAGGACGCGCTGGTGCGTGCCCGCGTGGAAGAGGCCAAAATGGGGTTGTTGGCACAAATCCCTTGGGATGACGTGGTGGGCTGGCTTAAGGGTCAGGTGGAAGGATCGCTTAAATCCGGCCAGGTGTCTCAAACGCTGCAATCGGGCCTCCTTTCTCTAGGACGCTGGCTGGAATCTGAGCCCACGGTGCAGGCGCAGCTGGAATCGCTCGCCAAAGGGCTGTTGATGCGGACCGTGACTCAGCATCATTCATTGATTGGGCGGTTGGTGCGGGATAATTTAAGCGCCATGGACGAGCGCGAATGGATTGACAAGCTGGAGTTCTATGTGGGACGCGACTTGCAGTGGATTCGCATTAATGGAGCCATCGTAGGAGCATTGGTGGGTCTCCTGATTACTATTGTTACTCATCTTTAAACCACAGGGCATTCACTTCCCCGCCCACAAGCAACGCAAAAGACAAGACATAAAGATAGAGCAGCAGCAGAATTACGGCGCCCATTCCCCCGTAGAATTTGTTGTACTGGTCAAAATGGGCGGCGTACACGGTAAAGCCTAAGGAAATGAGAACCCACAATATCATGACCAGACCCGCCCCTGGGCTTATCCAGCGAAAGCGGCTCTTCTGACTGGGAAGCCAGTGGTAAATAAGGGTCAGCGCGACCCAGATGAGGGCGAAGAATAATATCCAGCGGATGGTGGCTATGAGGAATGGGTTGGGCGCATGCCGCAGCAAGCTGATGCTGAACCATGTGACAATCTCCTGGCCTAAGGTTCCCAGGGCCAGCGAAATGACCAAAAGAATCCCCAATAAGAGTCCCAGTCCACCCGCACGCGGAAGGGATTGCCAGGATTTTCTGGAGGGATGGTTCCTGCCCTGGGCGCGGTCAAACGCGTGGCCCAGCTGGTGCAAGGCGCCCGCCATGGTCCACACGAAGCCGAGAGCGCCCAGGAAAAGTAGGGTGGGGCTGTGGATTCGTTGAGCCTCATTGAGTATTGAAACAACCAGGCTTTTAAGGGTGGGGGCGATAAATACGGTGAAGGGCCCCGTCAGATAGGTTTTGGGGGCGGGAAGATGTAAAAGTCCCAGCAAAGCGGTCAAAAACAGCATCAGGGGCAACAAGGCAAAAAGGAAACTGTAGGCTAAAGCAGCCGCATAAGTGGCAGAGTTGGCCTCATTGACCCGGTGTATGATTTTCTTTATGGGGCTGACCATGAATCACCGCCTCTCTCTCTATTTTTTGTCATTCAAAAAAATAATTGCGTACTGGCGCGGTACGACTTGTCGGGAATTCAATCCGCGCATGACCACCTGATGTTGGGACGGGCGGTGGCCTGCGTGCCTTCTCCCCTGGGGGACCTGGAATGTCGCTGGGCTGTCGTATTGCCGCCTTCGCTTTTGTGGGGCTATGAAGCCGTTTAGGATGCCGATATTCTGAGTCAAATTCGCTCCTTTACAGAGGGCCTCGGCTAAGCTACCATGCAAAAGTAAGGGGGAATTAGCTTATGGCGGTCAACGTAGTGATTACACCCGAGGCTGAAAAGGCTTTTTCTGAGCTTTCGCTGGATAAGCGCGCCGATTATGTGCGAATTTCCGCCGCCCAGGCTTGCGGATGCGGTCGGGTTGGATATCAAATGCAGTGGGAATCGGACCGGTCCGATAATGATGAGGTGGTGGACGCCGAAGGACTGACTTTGTTGGTCGATGTGGAAAGCTTGGCGCTGTTGGATGGCAGCACGATAGACTACAAAAAAGAGGACATGTCCGAAGGTTTCTTCATCTCGAATCCCAATTCGTCCATGGGCTGTGGCTGCGGAGGCCACTAGGCCACCCAGTGCGCCGTGGCAAAGAGTGCGGTGAGCAATATCCCGATGGGGATTGCCGCCAGGAAGTATGCGGCTCGGGTCCAACGGACTCGGGCCATTATATTTCCCAGCCCGATAAAGAGGGGAAAGGCTTCGAGAACCAGCCGCGGCATGGACATGAGAGGAACTCCGCCGGAGGGATAGGACAGTGAGACCAAAAGCGACCCGGCACCGTAAACCCAAAGGTAAAAGGGAATGCGGCGAAAGCTGATTACCGCCAGCCAGATGGCGAAAAGCGCAAAGAGAAAATTAAAGAGATTGCTGGGCGTCAATGAGGGAAGCCCTGTGGCAAAAAGTTTGTGACCAGGAAAGTAAAGCGGGACCGCTTTCACGGCGCTAACGGCGGCTTGATACAGGGTGACGAAAAGAATCTGGAAATGCCGCCCCCAATTGCTCTGCGCATGGGCAAAGACCAGCGGGTCTCCAAACCGGGGAAGCAAAAACGCCATATACCCTAAGAGTCCCAGCGGCATCCATGAAAGGTGAAAAAGCTTTCTAATCCGCCATCGCTCTGCCGGCCCGATAATGCAAACAAAGGGCAAGACCAGAAGAAACCCGTAGGTGGTGGTGAGGGTGGCCAGCGCTCCCAAAGGCCCGGCAATCCAGTAGCGGTGCTTGCGCAAGTAATAGAGAGAGGCGGCGGCCAAGGCGAAAAAGAGTGATTCCGCGTACACGGCGTTAAGATAAAAGGCGGCAGGGAAGAATGCCAAGGCTAACAAGGTGTACCATGCGGTTTCGGACCCCAGTTCCATCGCCACTAAGCGGCCCAGGAAGTAGAGGCCGACCAGCAAGGCTAACAATGAGACAATCATGCCACCGACGATTTGCCCCCCAAAAAGCTTTATCGCCAAGGGGTATAGCGGGAAGAAGGCCGTGGCCTGTGGGCGGCCTTGGTAACCAAAGGTCGCGATGGAAAGATACCAGAGCCCGTCCCAATGCACCCATAAACCGGTCGCTACTTGATAGAGCAGACCGCCTCCCGGGGGTAGAGTGCCTTGCGGAGCTTCTACCCAGGCCTGGGGCAAATAGATATAGGCGAGACCCGCCACTTCCAAGAAAAAAAGGCGGGAGAGGATGAAAATGATCCCCACGCTTTTGACAACAAAGGAGTTTTTCTGAGAAAGACCGCTGGCCATGCTGGTTCCCTGGCCGGCACCGAGAAGCCAATTTTTACCCATGCGACTCCCTTCGAGGTGTATGGAGGTGAAGCGTTCCTTCCCGTAGTTGATTGCCCCGGAGATAGGTTGCCAGCAAGAACAACTGGTAGTATCTCAAATTCGTGACGGAGGTTTCCGGAATACTGAGCAATGGGCCTGCCGCCAAGGGACTAATGAGGGGAAAACGCTCAATCATTTCCTGAACCAACTCCATTTCCCGATGGGGGTGTATGCGATTCCCAGGATACCCCATGGTTTGAAGCATCGTCAAAGGGGTTTGGTGAGTGGGCCAGTGCGGAGAATGGTAATACAAGGCGTCTAGGACTTTTATCAGGCTCGTGTCGCTAATTAAGAAATAGCTATTGATAGGCATATGAGCCGCGCGTGACACCAAGGCGACGGCTTTTAGAGGTTTGGCGTCCGATGTGGCGAGAAAAAGCGGCTGGCGGGTCTGATGAGTTGATACCGAAAGGCGTCCGGGAATGGGTATAAACCGGAGAACCTGAGTATTGGGGCGAATTTCCGCCACAAAGCCAACAAAGCCAGGGTCTAAGGGTGTACCCTTCACCGCCACCAGCACATTCATGGGCCGCCCGTTGTTTAGCGGGTCCACGGTGGCGGTGATGGCCGGATGGGTGTTGACGGAATACCAGATAAACAAGGCGACGCCAAAAAACACCAGGAACAGCGCCGTAAGTTGGGCGCGGGTAAAGCCCAACATTTTGCGAGGGCTCACAGGGCGCTTGACGCCTCCTTTCAGACCCATGACGAATAATTTGGTCAAAATGGGGTCCCATGTCAAAGAAAGGGCGTGTCTCCGGCGCTTGGGACATGCCTCTACCCAGTGTATCATGGAAAAGGGAGGATTGCTGATGTGTGGGCGTTTTTCCCAACATTGGGAAATTGCGGATTGGGACCAAGCGTGGCCCAGCGATTGGCGTGTTCCGGACTATCAAGGCCGCTATAACGTGGCCCCGGGCAGCAAAATATTGGTTATCGTCAAGGGAGAAAACGGGTGGGTGGGTGGACTAGCAACCTGGGGGATCCCCACTCCTAGAGCTTTTCTCATTAATGCCCGTTCAGAAACCGTGGGAACCCGTCCTACTTTTCGTCGGCTATTGGGGGCTGGACGGTGTGTGATTCCGATGAATGGCTATTACGAGTGGCATGAACAGACGCGCCAGCCGTTTTATATTCGAAATCCTGACACCCCTTTATGGGCTTTGGGGCTGTATCAGCGGGGAGATTCCGGGGCTCTGGCGGTGGTGCTGACCCGTCCCGCCGCGGCGCCATTGGGCGTCATTCATCCGCGTATGCCAGTTGTGGCGGACCGAAACTTAGCGGAAGAGTGGCTTTACCCCGGTACGGAGCATATTGCCAACCTGTTAAACCTTCTTCGTGAAAAAGAGTGGTCACTCGTTGCCCATCCGGTGTCAAACCGGGTGAACAAGGCGGCCAATCAGGGGCCGGATCTCATTCGCCCCGTCGACGTTTAACCGTGGGCGGCCGCCTCAATGGTAATGGCGGTAATGCGATAGGGATGGCGGGGATAGCTGGACTCGTTAGTCAGCGGATTTATGCCGACCTGGCCAGAGGCAATCCGTTGCACCGTGGACCAACCCGAAGTCACCCGCCCTAATTCCGTATAAATTGGATTTTCATTGAGTCGGGCGCTCTGGGGTCCGGTGCAGATAAAAAACTGGCTGCCATTCGTATTGGGATTGTTGCCGCTGACGGCCATGGCCACAATCCCGGTTTGATAGGGAAAGGGAACGGGAATTTCTCCCTTCCAGGTATATCCGGGGCCTCCGCTACCATTATTGAGGGGATCACCCGTTTGGATCACAAATGAGCGCAAGACCCGAAAGAATTGGTCGCCATCAAAAAAATGCTGGTTGGCTAAGAAGATAAAATTATTCACCGCGACGGGGTCTTGGCTAGTAAATAGCCCAATGCTGAAATCGCCCGCCGTGGTGCGCACCAAGGCGGTGTAAGTGTCTTGAGGATTAATGCTCATGGCAGGAGCGGTTCTCCAACGCATGGGCGTTGAAGTGAGTTTTTTGCCGAGATGTTGGCCATTATGGGTTGATGCGGTCACTGGCGCCTGGGAATCACCACAACCCGCTGCCACAAGCAATCCCAGCAGAGTAGGCGCCAATACTTTTGCAACCTTCAGGGAAATCCCTCCTAGGGGATGATGTCGCACAGTTTTTGCGGTCCTATTTTACTGGATTTGTCGGACAAGATCGAGTCGCGGCGACTGGAATAAAAAGGAACCATTGCCAGGATCCATGATTGGGCAAGAGTTTCCGCGTTATAATTAAGCAAAAGTTTATGGGAGGAACCGGCATGAAAGCGGTCGTGCTAGAAAGTTTCGGGGGCCCAGAAGTTTTACGGGTTAGGGAGGTGCCGGAGCCACAAGCCGGTCCTGACGAGGTGCGGATTCGGGTTGCCGCAACGGCGTTAAACCGAGCCGATCTTATGGAGCGGGAAGGCCGCTATCCGCCCCCGGGCAAGCCCCCTCGATTTCAGATTCCCGGACTGGAAGTGAGTGGCGTTGTCGATCAAGTTGGGGAGCGAGTGACGGCGTTTCAAATTGGCGACCGGGTCATGGCACTGCTCGCGGGAGGCGGCTACGCGCAAGCGGTGGTGAGCCATGAGCGTCTCACCATGCCGGTTCCCGATTGTATCACGCTTGAGCGGGCAGCTGCGCTCCCCGAGGTTTTTCTGACGGCATTTGACGCGTTGCACGAACAGGGCGGGGCGCACCCGGGCTGGCGCATTCTTGTTCACGCGGGAGCGTCGGGAGTGGGTTCGGCGGCCATCCAATTGGCGCGCCAGCAGGGAATGTCGGTAATGGCGACAGTGGGTTCCCATCTAAAACTAGAAGCCGCGCGGGCTTTTGGGGCGGATCGGGTGGTGAACTATCGTCAGGAGAAATTTATCAACGCCGTCGAGGAATGGACGGGTGGTGTTGGAGTGGATGTGGTTATCGACTTCATTGGCCAAGACTACTTGTCTGACAATCTGAAGGCGCTGGCCCCTGGCGGCACTCTAGTGGTGGTAGGCACCCTTAGCGGAGCACAAGCCTCCTTAAATTTAGGCATGGTATTGGCGAAACGGCTGAGAATACAGGGAACGGCTTTGCGATCGCGTCCGCTGGACTTAAAAATGGCTCTGGTGCGGCGCTTTCTTCGAGAAGGCTGGGGGCTTTTAGCTTCGGGGTCCGTCAAGCCGGTTATTGATCGCGTCTATCCTTTGCAGCATGTGGCCGAGGCACACGCCTACATGGCGTCTAATCAAAATATCGGGAAGATCGTGATCACTGTGGGAGAGCTCGACTAAGCCCGTTGAGATGCTCCGTGATTTGGGTGAGGAGAGCGGGGATGTCGTCATCCTGGCCCGGACGCAGTCGGCCGCCGGCCGCGCGGGCATGGCCGCCCCCCTGGAAAAGTTCTTCCATGAGTCGCGCGGCGTCCACCCGGGCGTCACTGCGGGCGGAGAGCCGCCCTTCCGGTTTGACCACCAGCACCAATGCCGCCCCTTGCTCGATCAGCGTGTGGCAAATAATATTGATGGGTCCCTCATCCTGCAGACGCACGCCGTAAAGGGGGAAGGGGAGATTGGCGTGGTGGCGAATCGCGGTGTTGAGGTGGGCTTGAACAAATCGCGACTCGTCGATGATGAGTTGGGCGAGCAGTGCCGCCTCCTCTGGTCGATAGGGGTTATACCCCCAGGTGAAACGCTGGCGGTACCAGTCATAGCCTAAATGGTGAAAGAGCCGGTTAAGGTTCTGGCCCCATTCATGGCGGGGCTTCCATAAATCGTAGCGCTCCACTCCCAAGCATAATCTTTCCCAGGCGGGGGCGCTGTCAATCCATCTTTGCGATACCGCGTAATCATACATCAGATGGGCGCCGGAACGGGCCTGGTCAATCAGGACACGAGGTTCTCCCCGCAATTTTAGAGCTGACTGATGATGGTCGAGAACGAAGTTAATGCGTTGTTGATAGCGTGGCCAGTCCTCCGGTTTTAAGGAGATGTCCGCTAGGTAAATGGGGTTCTCGTCCGTGACTTGCTCTAATCCCCCCACGACCCGGTCTGGTTCCACAAATACGGGGGTTAAACCCGCCGCTTCTCCGACTAACGCCGCGGTAGCTCCATCCAGGCAATTGCCGTGCGTAATCAGCCAGCCTTTCATTGTCATCACCTAAACCTTTAGATTTTATGTCCGCTGGCTAACGCATGACTTCAATGCGTTGGGCGCGAATGGTACGGCCTGTCCGAATACCATAGACGCGGACTTTAAGACCGGCATATAGCGGATTTGAATGCAATATTGATGTCGAGGCATCAGTGACAACAGTTATCAGAGAACGGCCGGAATAGTTGTCCACGGCTAAAAAGCGGCGCACTGGCGGCATCTGGGTGGAGCGTGTAAATCCCGTGCCGGCGACAATGGTTACCCCTAAAACCAAAGCCACCGCGAATTGCCGCGACCGTCCCCGCTTCATGCCAATACCGCCCTTTGTTATTTGTCCTCGGTTGAATGTTCCTAGTGGATATTCGCTATTGGCGCGGGTATTCCTGCCCCGTTTTTTTTGCCAGGGGATAGATTGCACGGTTAGAATGGATTTGATGCGTTTTCGTGTGGCGCTAGGAAAGAGGCTTTTATGCGGCGGGCAGCCCTGGTCTATGGATTGCTGACAATGGTTTTTTGGTCTTCGGCCTTTGTGGGGATTCGCGTCGGACTGAGGGCTTTTTCTCCCTTCCACCTGGTATTGCTCCGGTTTTTGACGGCAAGTGTCGTGTTGCTGGCCGGGGTGCTAATTCGGGGGGGAAGGCTGATTCCGCCCCGACGCGTTTGGCTGAGGGTGGCAATGTCTGGAGTCGCGGGGTTTACTCTGTATCATACCGCTTTGACACTGGGCGAGCGGACAGTCAACGCCAATACCGCCAGCTTCATCGTGGCGGCCGCGCCCTTGTTCTCGGCGGTGTTGGGGCGAATTTTTCTCAAGGAGCGATTGGCGTCCCTGGCATGGTTAGGCATGCTGATAAGCTTTGCCGGAGTCGGAGTATTGTCGGGAGTAGGCGGCGGGATCCATTGGAACGCCTTGTTAATCATTTTGTCAGCCTTATCCACGGCTGCTTATTTCGTCCTCGAAAAGCCTTTGCTCATGGAGTTTCCCGCATTGGACGTCACGGCCTGGGTGACTTGGGCGGGAACCATCTCCATGCTCTTGTACGGAAAAGGTTTCGTAGACTCTCTGATCCATGCCCCAGCTTATCCATTGCTCATGGTAATTTATATTGGGATATTCCCGGCGGCCGTTGCCTATGTCACTTGGAGTTTGGCCTTGCGCAACGCGCCGGTGGGGGAAATCGCCCCCTTGCTTTATCTCAATCCCATATTAGCCAGTATTTTGGCATGGCTAATGCTGGGGGAGCGCCCGGGGTGGAGTTTGATGGCCGGGGGAATCATGATTTTGGCGGGTGTTTGGATTATTCAAGTGAAAAGCAAGATGACTCAAGGCACGGAAATTCGGGAGGCGCGAAGTGAATACCAATAAGATTTGTGACACTGTCTTGGAGGCCATTGGGGGAACGCCGCTCATCCGCTTGCATCGGGTAGGGGGACCGGAACGATCCCGGGTGTTGGTGAAGCTGGAAGCGGTCAATCCGGGCGGGTCAATCAAAGACCGGATTGGCTTGGCCTTGATTGAGGCGGCTGAGCGTGAAGGCCGATTAAAGCCGGGGGGAACCATCGTTGAGGCCACAGCTGGCAACACCGGGATTGGGTTGGCGCAGGCAGCCGCGGTATTAGGCTATCGCAGCGTGTTTGTGGTGCCGGAAAAGATGAGCCCGGACAAAATTCGTTTACTTGAGGCTTATGGGGCGGAGGTTCGGGTGGTTGCGGATGTGCCGCGGGATGACCCTGACAATTATCAAAATCAGGCGCGCCGATTGGCCGAGGGTCTTGCCAATGCCGCCTATATGGGACAGTTCGAACAAGCGGCCAATCCTGATGCGCATTACCGCTCGACGGGACCGGAAATCTGGGATGCCGCGGGAGGTGAGGTGGCGGCCTTCGTCGCGGGGGTCGGAACCGGGGGCACCATCTCTGGCGTAGGACGGTTTCTCAAAGAGAAAAACCCGCAAATTCAGGTTATTGGAGCAGACCCTGTCGGTTCAATTTTTACGGGTCCGGTGGCACCTTTTCGTCTGGAGGGGATGGGGGAAGACTACTATCCAGACACCCTGGATACTCATATTGTTGATCGCTGGGAAGCGGTGAGCGATGACGATGCCTTTGCCTTCGCGCGGCGGCTGGCGCGCGAGGAGGGATTGCTGGTGGGAGGATCGTCCGGCGCGATTGTGACCGTGGCTTTGCGCTACGCGAAAGTCATGGAGGGTGGGGGCTACGTGGTGGCGCTTTTACCCGACAGCGGGCGCAATTACTTGTCCACCCTGTTCAGCGAGGATTGTTAACCGGCAGTTTTCCCATTTCGGGACGGGTGGTACACTGGGGGCGGTACATAGGGGGTTATGGCAATGAATGGAGAAATTGATAATAGCGGCCATCGTCTGGTTGAACGCTGGCTGGTGCGCGGAGTGGGCAGCCTCTCCCTCTTGGGGGGCGTCGCATTTTGGTTGGCGGGGTTAAAGACGATCGCCGTATATCTCTGGGCCGCGGGACTCGCGTTTTGGCTCGCTAGTCTCGGATGGCGCCAGCGCTATGAGACTATTGTGGAGGCGGTTCCGGAGGGGTATAA
>JAJYTS010000004.1:36869-45775 GCA_021792935.1 Bacillota bacterium
ATTGCGGCAAACGATTATTTCAAGAAGATGGGTGAAATCATCAACAACGCATTTATGCCCATTATCAGGATAAAGCCACCGGGGAAGTCTATCCCAACCCTGGCGGGGGAGGAATGGTAGCCGTCTATTTTAAGGGGATTCGGCGGATTTACGTTAGGCAAGACCTTTAGAGGCCCGCCACAAATAATAGATGACGTGGTTTGGAGGAAGATTGCCGGGGCGCGGCGGCTGGCCGTCAACAACCAAGGTGGGGGTGCTTTGCACGCCCGCTGTTTCCGCTAATTGGGGGAATTCGTGCACTTGAATAATGCGGAATTGGAGTCGGGGATTGGCTGTCCCCAGTTCTATCGCCAGATGAACCATCTGGACGCAGAAGGTTCAGGTGGGGGCCACGAACAGGTCGCTGCGCAAGTCTTCCGCAATCTCGCCTAATAATTGCCGATAGGAAGTCTGAAAGGGCGTTTGGTCAGGTCGAGACCAACATTCCAGGGCATGCACCAAGGCTTCCAGTTCGTAGCCGCTAGGCGTTCCCATAAATGTTATGGGCCCTCGACGCCCGCTTCGTTCTAGATAAATCGTTACTCCTGGCAGCGACCCATCCTCGGCATATTGTGCCTGGACATGGGATGAGCCCGTCAGCAACATGTCCATCAATTCTAACGTGGCGCGAGCGGTGGACTGGTCAAAACGCGGCACGGCAATATGAATCGTGATGTCCGCTCCAATGCGGGCAACGCGCTCTTGCAAAGGACGAAGGTCCACGGTCACGCCCCTTGCATGTGCAACTGCCCGCACCATTCGGACGCGGCTCTGTTGATGGGCCGATAGACCACAATAAAAAGGTCGGGACGGGAGGGGAGGGCATGGGTGTGATTCTGGAAAATGAGGGGCGCGCCGTTGCCCACCCGAATGGTTATCATTTCCGAAACCGTTTCGGAAACGGACTCGCTGGGGATATTGTAGCGTCTAACCAGGTCACGCCAAGAAACGCCCAGCGACGCTTCTAATTCTTGCAGCAAATCTTTGGTCCACGGCTCATTGTAATACGGCTGCCAGTCCCAGAAAAGCCGATTTAATATGCGCCGCTCGGCCGCGGGGGGATAGGCCTGGTGGAGAATGCCTTCGGGATAGTAATAATGCCAAATCCAGTTCCGTTGAATGCCTTGCAATTCTCCAATGGAGGTGTTGTAGAGCAATTCCATGCTGTCGTTGGCGCACCGGAAATAACGCGCCAGATCGATGATTATCGCGGGGTTCTGTCCGTAATGGGCTAAGAGTTCCCGATGGTTTGGCGGCAATGGCAGTAAAGGGGCAATGTGCGGGCGATACCCGAAGATATGCAGCCAACGGTTAAGTTCACCCGTCATAATCGGGGTCTGATAAATCTCTCCCAATCGTATAAGGAGAAACCTGTCAATGAAGGAAACATCGCCCAACTCCAAGCGTGACCATTGTTTTTGCGATAATGGAACTTTCCCTGCTGTCGACGCCTGCGACCAGCCATGCTCTTCTCGCAAGGCCCGAACCCGCGCCCCTAATAATTTCTGATTGGGCAAGCTACCACCTCTGCTTTCTACCCCCTCATGCTACCAAGTTCCGTCGCTTTCTTCCAGTCTCCGCAAAAATTAGGCGGCCGGCCGGCCACCTAACTCACCCTGGGAGTGGGATCGCTGTCATTGTATGCATGCCCTCCAAAATATGCCACACATGGAAAGAATTTGGTCGCATGAATAAGAAGAAACTTGGCAGGCCAGGTTGAGGTAGAGGTGATGACGTGATTGTGCTCTGGGCTATGAGCCTCTGGGTGGCGTCGCTCATATTGTGTGTAACGGGTTTTGGCCAAAATGAGCTGGCGAAGTTGGGCATTAACCCCCATGCCTTTGTCGCTTTGGGATTCGTCGTTTGGGTGTTGGGATGGGTGCCGGGATGGACTCAAGGGTCGTTTTGGCGCGTGAATTGGGGATTTGTCACCCTGGCGGTGTTGGCGTGGGTGATGGTGGGACTCACCCGCGAAGGACGATGGTGGGCTTTCGCCGTATTTTTAAGTCTTGCAGCGACGCTGGCGCGGATGGTGGCGCCGCTTTCTTCGCACCAAGCCTCGGTGCTGCCTGGGGCCGCTATTGAAAGTGTGGGATTAGGGATTTCTGCCGGTTTGACAGTGGGGCAGGGAGCTCCTGCCGCCATAGTCTCGGCCTGCGCCGAATCCGCCTCCGCGTTCTTGATTAGCCTGCGCCATCAACATCATATTGTCGGGCGCCACGATCTGGCCTTGGTCATTGTGGCGGGGCTGTCAGCATGGGCAACAGGCTGGATCGCGTCTTGGATTGTAACTTGGGGGCGGCGGCCCGCTTGACCTGACCCCTGCGGATGCGGATAATTTGCCCGTAGAGAATGAGGAAATGGGTGGGTAACGTGTCAACTGTGGCCTTGGTAGGTCGGCCCAACGTGGGCAAATCGGCGTTGTTTAATCGGCTCACGCAGACGCGGCGGGCTATTGTGGAGGATTACGAGGGGGTAACCCGTGATCGTTTGTATGAGATCACGGAGTGGAATGGTCGGACTTTCACCCTGATTGACACAGGAGGGATTTGGGAAGACGACCAGGAGACGCTATTGTCCATGACGCGTGAACAAACCCAGTTCGCCATTGATGAGGCGGAAGTGCTGGTGTTGGTGGTTGACGGGCTGGTGGGGGTGACCTCGGTCGACGAGGATGTCGCGCGAATTTTGCGGCATACCAAAAAGCCCGTGGTGGTGGCAGTAAACAAGGCGGAATCAAAGTTTGCCGACGTGGCCGATTTTTATCGCCTGGGTTTGGGCGAGCCCTCTCCGGTGTCGGCGATGCATGGCGAAGGCATCGGCGATCTGCTGGATGAGATCGTGGCCAAGCTTCCACTCGAAGAAGCCGAACTGACGGCTCTTAACGATCAAGTTATTCGCATTGCCCTTGTAGGACGGCCCAATGTAGGGAAGTCATCCCTATTGAATTGGTTTACCGGAGAAGAGCGGACATTGGTTACGCCCATCGCCGGGACTACGCGCGATGTGGTGGACGCCCGCATAGAGCGGCTGGGCCAGAGCTATTTATTTTTGGATACGGCTGGTTTACGCCGACCCAACCGCATTGACGAAAAATTGGAAGCGAAAACGGTGCAGCGTTCACTGGCTGCTATTCGCGAGGCGGATGTGGTGTTATTAATGTTAAACGCCGAGCAAGGGGTGTTGGGTCAGGATCAGCGCATCGCCGGACAGGTGGAAAAGCAGCATAAAGCCACGGTGATTCTTCTAAACAAAGCTGATCTGGTATCAGGGACCACGATTCCCGTGCAAGAGCGAATCCGTGAGCAATTAAAATTTTTGCCCTATGCCTCGTTGATAGCCACCTCCGTAACCACTGGTTGGCACCTGGAGACGCTTTGGGATGCTATTGACGAATCTTATGCCTCGTATATTCAACGCGTATCGACGCACCAAATTAACCGGGTGATTGATTTAGCGGTCCATTTAAATCCGCCTCCCAGTCATAAAGGGCGACAGCTCAAGGTGTATTACGCCACTCAGGTATCGGTTCGCCCGCCGCATGTCGTACTATTTGTCAACGATCCGGATTTGGCTCATTTTAGTTATACGCGCTATTTGGAAAACCGATTGCGCGAGGAGTTTGGCTTTCCGGGATCTCCCCTCCGCTTATCTTTTCGGGCGCGAACCCGCACCGAACGGGCATGAGTATTGCTGGCCTATTTAAGTATGCCCGGTGGCGGCGTGCTGCCGCCAAGGGGCCGACACCCGAAGCGGTTTTAGGCGGAGTTTCGCGGTGGGACTTATAATGTTTCTCGAACTCTCTTATCCTATCCGCCTTAACTGCCTTTTCCGACGCGGGTGAAGCGGCCCAAGCGGTAAAGGTTCTTAATACAACCGTATGGAGTTGGGAGGGTGTAACCAAAAACTTGTCCCGGATTTTCCTCATCCGGGATTTAATTGCGTGCCGATGGCGTTTGGAGAGCCGCCGCGTTGCTGAATCCAGGCGCATCAACACTGGCTACCAAATGTTAAGCCTTGTTTCGCTTCCCAGAACAAACGTAGGCCCCCGCGGGATTCTCCATTCCGACTTGAACATATGCAGTCAATAGGCCGCAGCGACCTGCAGACGGCCCCTTCCTGTTTTAGGTGTCGGGGTGTCAGCCGCTAGTCCGAAGGGGGAAGAACTGCCGCAAGCGGCCACTAATTTCGAAACCTCATCAAACGGTGACGGGCGCTTGCAAACACTTCATGGCCTGAAAAAGGTTGCCAAAGGTTGGCATTATCATCGTGCCGGTCTCATATCTTGCTACTGTCATTCATATAGGCTGATCCCGGGATGGGCGAGGACCGGCGCTAAGCCCGGCAGATAAGGGAGGGAACCGACAGGATGGAGAAGTTTGACCTGTTTAAGGACTTAGCCGAACGCACCGGCGGCGATGTATACATTGGCGTCGTAGGGCCGGTCCGTACCGGTAAGTCCACATTAATTAAACGGTTCATGGAACGGATGATTCTTCCGGCCATTGATGATCTCAACGAGCGCGAGCGCGCCGTAGACTCGTTGCCTCAAAGCGGCACCGGCCGGACCATAATGACTACCGAACCCAAGTTTATCCCCGACGACGGGGTAGAAATCGCCTTCACCGACGCCATTTCTTTTCGGGCCCGGCTGGTCGACTGTGTGGGCTATGCGGTCCCGGGCGCGTTGGGGTATACGGAGCAAGAGGGAGCCCGCATGGTTAATACTCCCTGGTCGGATGAGCAGATGCCTTTTGAACAGGCGGCGGAAATTGGCACTCGCAAAGTTATTCAAGACCACTCCACCATTGGGATTGTTGTCACCACGGATGGCTCTTTTGGCGATTTGTCCCGTGACGCGTATGCCGACGCCGAAGAGCGGGTGGTGGGTGAATTAAAGGAGTTGGAAAAGCCGTTTGTGGTGGTGCTTAATTCCGTCCATCCCCATGATGAGAATGCATTGCAACTATCGCAAGCGCTATCGCAACAGTACGATGTTCCCGTTATTCCCGTGAATTGCTTAGAGTTGCGCCAGGACGACATTGTGGACATTTTGGAGCAAGTTTTGTATGAGTTTCCTGTCACGGAAATTACCTTCCAACTGGTGGATTGGGTGGACGCGCTGCCAAACAGCCACTGGTTGAAGAAACAGATGGATATGGTGACGGAACAAGCACGGGTGGGAATCAGCCGGCTTCGCGATGTGGCCGCGCAAGTTGAAGTTCTCCTTAGCAACGACTATATGGATGACGTGCGTCTACTGCATATGGACTTAGGCACCGGGCAAGCGGAAATCGCTTTGGGGGCCCGTGACGATTTGTACTATCGGGTCTTGGGAGAGCTGGCCGACCGGCATGTCGCCACGCGTGGCGATGTGGTGAAATTGTGGCGGGAGTATGTGATTGCCAAACAGGAGTGGGAGAAAGTCGAAGAGGCGGTTCGCGAGGTGCGCACGGCCGGTTATGGAATGGTGGCGCCCACCTTGGACGAATTGAATTTGGAGGAACCGGAGCCCATTCGCAGGGGCGCTCAGTTTGGCGTGCGCCTGAAGGCTACGGCGCCCTCAATTCACATGATTCGAGCCGACATCGAGACCGAAATCACTCCCATTATCGGTACTGAGCGCCAGGCTGACGAATTGGTACAGTACTTGATGGAGCAATTTGAAGACGATCCCAAGCGTCTATGGGAAACCAATCTCTTTGGCAAGTCGTTGCACGACTTGGTGCGGGAGAGCATCCAATCGAAACTTTTCCGCATGCCCGACAACGCCCAGGAAAAGCTTCAGGAGACATTAACCCGCATCATTAATGAAGGCTCCGGTGGGCTGTTGTGCATCATTATTTAATAGCAGACAAAACGCCCGGCTAAGCCGGGCGTTTGCGCTAATCGTTCAGTTGTACGAAATGCGTGGATCAACCACCGCGTATAACAAGTCGGCGACAAGATTGCCTAAGATGGTAATGGTGCCGAGGAAGACAATGATGGCCAAAAGCACAGGATAATCTGTCTCCATTGCCGCCTGCCAAAACAACAACCCCATCCCGGGATAGTTGAAGATTTCTTCCACCACCAAGGCGCCTCCAAACAGCGCCGGTAGTGATAATCCGAACAGGGTGATGAGGGGCAGCACCGAATTCCGTAAGGCGTGCACGAATAACACCCGAAATTCGCCGGCGCCTTTGGAACGGGCTGTGCGGATATAGTCCTGCAGCATCGTGTCGCGCATGGATGACCGCATATAACGAGCCCATCCGGCCACATACGTGGCAGAGATAGTGACCCCCGGTAGAACCAGGTGATAGACGTAGGACCAGAAGTTGGGATTGGGGTTGTTGGGGTTGATAATGCCTCCCGTGGGAAACCAACTCAGGTGAATGGCAAACGCTTCAATCACTAATATGCCCAGCCAAAAAACTGGCATAGCGTATAAGAAGTAGAGCACCACGGTAATGACTTGGTCAAACCAGGTGTCCGCGTAATACGCTTGGAAGGTTCCGATAAAAATGGCACTAAGGTGGGCGATAATGATTCCGATGGCCACCAGTTCCAGCGTGTGCGGAAGGGCGGCCAATATTAGCCCAACTACGGGTTTACTGTAGAAATACGAGTACTGGAAGTTTCCGTGCAATGCTCGCCATAGCCAGATAAGGTATTGCTTATATATTGGCAGGTTTAACCCGAGATTTTTTGTCAAAATCTCGGCGCGATAGGCGGTATAGTGGTTACCCAGCAACACGCGTACGGGGTTTCCCGGGATGATATGCAGCAAGATGAAGCTGATAATTGTCACCCCGAGCAAAGCGGGAATGGCTTCCAACACGCGTCGGATAATATAGCGACTCACGGCTTCACCTCCTACATTCGGGTATCGAACGCTTGGCGCAGTCCGTCCCCAATAAAGTTAATGCTTAGTTCCGCCAGCAATATTAGTAAGCCTGGAGGATAGACCAGCCACCAGCTTGCTTGATACATGTAGTTCATAGCCGACGACAAATCCGCGCCCCAGTTGGGTGACGGCGCGGGAAGCCCAAGTCCAAGGAAACTTAGTATGGCAATGGTAAGAATGGCGTCCGCCACGGAAAAAGTGCCGGCCACCAGTACCGTGCCCAAAAAATTCGGGAATAGATACTTAATCATAATCCGGCCAGTCCTGGCGCCCGAGGCTTGGGCCGCTTCCACATAGGTGCGGGTCCTAAGGCTAAGAACTTCCGCTCGCACTAGCCGGGCCACACCCAGCCAAGCGGTGGAGGATAAAATGACAACCATTATCATGACGGTCGGCTTAAATACGGCGTCAAGAAAAAGCAAGATGAAGAGTGCCGGGATTGATAGTATCATATCCACAATACGCATCATGATCGTATCAATCCACGATTTAGAGAGAGCGGCCACCATTCCGTAGACAATCCCAAAGGCCATGGCCACTACTGCCGCCGCGAATCCTACTAACAACGACGGTTGTCCGCCCAACATCATGCGCGCCAAATAATCTCGCCCTAAATCATCTGTGCCTAAGGGAAAGCGCGCGTTGGGGGGCTGAAGAGCATGGGTTAAATGGATGGTCAGAGGACTAACGTGATAAAATAGGGGTCCCACAAACGAGAAGAGAACCAAAAACACCATACCGACAATTCCCGCAACGGTTAAGGGACTACGCCAGAACCGGCGCCAGACGCGTCCTTGATAGCTGAATACAAGTTCCGCAGCGCCCGTAGTCTCTTCCTCCGCCACGATGGGGTTTTGCATTGCCTTCCTCCTTGATTAAGGAAGATCCATCTTCCTGTGATAGCCAGGCCGCTGCGGTACCTGTAATGGTTGGCACGCGGCTTGCGGCACACCGACAACAAAGGCGCTCCGGGTTCCCGGCGGTCGTTGTCCGCCCGCATACATTCGACATTGGCGAATGTAATCCTGCCGCTACAATATTTTAACACGTCTAATTTTTCCTGGGGTCACCTTTTACCCTGGGTGCGCACGCGCCAGTCTTGCGAATGGTAAAAGGGTTGCCAGGCATCGGGAGTCCAATCCATGACGCGCGTTCGCGTATGCCAGTATTGAACGCGGTGTACCAGTGGCAAGCTTCGCGGCGGTAAGGGTTTGGGCTGGGGCCATCCCGGGACGGATTTAATATTAACCTCGCCATAGCCTGGGGCGACGATGGTTACGGTAATCCCATCATGGCGCCACTGGCGGGCTAGTTGCGAGGTTAGTTGGCGAGCGAACGCGGTGTTGACCCCGCTTAAGGTTAACGATAATTTACTATGGCTTTTTCCCACCCAATGCCCCCCGATTTTGTGATAACCTTTTTTGCTTAACGCTGTGGCCAACGAGGAGCTATGAGAGGATGCAGGCCAGGCGGGAAGATAGGCGGGCTGTCCCGGCAGCCGCGCGCGACTAGTGGCGGCTTGTAGTAGCGCCATGGGAAGAGTGGGGAGCCTATTGGAGAGAATCCACACGGGGGTTCCGGCAAGCGCCGCTGTTTTGTACCCGTTCCAGGCTTTCGCCATGGGCTGAGCCGTACAGGCGATATCGATAGGATTTTTCTCCGATTGTTGCAAGGGGGCCCAATCCCAATGAAGATATTTGACTCGGGGAGTTCCCAGGAAGTAGTGGGGATAGGCCATCCAGACCATTCCTTGGCGGGTCCAGTGTATAGGGCGGAAAGGTCCGCTTCCCACGACGTCTCGGAGATTGGTCAAGTAATGGGAGGTGCGCACCTGATTTATTGGCTTGTGGGCTAAGAGAAAGCTGGGAAGAATCCAGATTCCTCCGCGGGTGGACAGATTGTTGGCGATAAAGCCCTTATCGGAGCGTTTCAGTCGAATTTCCAGACTGGTTTTGGATAATAGTGTCACCGATGCCAC
>JAJYTS010000005.1 GCA_021792935.1 Bacillota bacterium
TTCCGATCTCTGACCATATTGTCCCCAAGCGGTTCGCTTGGCTCATGCATTCGCGCGTGTCAACCCAGCCTATATTACTGCAGATTTAGTCGACGCCGCCAGCTATCCCAATATCTCTAACCAGTATGGGATTACCGGAGTTCCTGCCACCTTCGTTAATGAAAGGCATCAGGTAGTCGGAGCGGTGCCGGAAGGTCGGCTCTGGAAACTAGCTAAGCAAGTTGTCGGGGTGTAAGGAGGCCCGCGATGAGTAACACTCGAACGGTGTACTGGTCAGGCCGGGACCTTGAGCATCGCTTGCGGCGGGTAGAAGGACAGATTCGCGGCATCGAGGCTATGGTGGCGCGTACGGAAACCTGCAAGGACATTTTGACTCAACTAGCCGCCATTCAAGGAGCTCTGGCAAAAATCGTTAAGCTGGTCGAGGCTTGCCAGGTGGCGGAGGAACTGGTCGGAGAGAGAGAGGTCAGTGGCGCGGAGCTTGACCGGGTTCACAACGCCATCCGCCGCGCGATTCGTTAGGGATGAGAAGGAGGTAGACGCGATGGTCACTATTTATACCACCCAGACTTGACCGCATTGCCGGACCGCGAAGCGCTACATGAAGGAACGGGGCATTCCCTTTCATGAGGTGGATGTTGCCAAGTCGGAATCCAATCTCAATGCGCTGAAGCGGAAATCCGGACAAACCGGCGTGCCGGTGATTGATGTGAACGGAACCATTGTCGTGGGATTTAACCGCCCTAAGTTAGACCGAGCTTTAGGAATTCGGTCTGTTTGAGGAAGTCGGAAAGGAGTGACGGTATGAGCGAATTGATGTATCAGGTATCCACCCAAAAGTCGGTAGATGAAGCGGTCGATGCCGTGGGGCAATTGCTGAAAAAATATCAGTTCGGTGTCCTTTGGGACCTGGACATTAATGAGAAACTGACTGAAAAAGGATTGGATCCTGAACCCGCGTTTCGTATTCTAGAAGTTTGCAGCGCCCCCCGGGCAAAAAAAGCGCTCAGCACCAATCAGATAGCAGGCTACTTTTTGCCCTGCAAGGTGCTTGTCTATCAGGATCGACAATCCGGCAAGACCCATATTGGATATGCCAAACCGGATGAGCTGATAGAGCTTCTTGGCGATGATCGCTTGAATGAACTGGCCGTGGAGGTCAATCAATTGCTGAAGCAAGCCGTTGATGAAGCGGCTCAATAAAGTGGCGCGTATTGGTCCCAGTTCTCCAAGGGGAGCTGGGGGGCACTCTTTAATGGCGTCACAAAAGCGAGAAGGCCCTTTAAACGGCCCCTAGGGCCCTAACCATGCCGCAAAAATTGGAAGCATGGCTTGGGTTCCCTGAAAAACTAGGGACGCACGACGTGCATACCCCGGATAGTATTCCGGGTCGATGTGGGAATGGAGGGACGGCTCCTTTTTCAATGCGGGGCGACAGTCATTGTCGTGTCACGGTGTCAGTGTGATAGGAGTTCCGATGACACGACTATGGGTGTCATCAAATCGTTGCCGCTCCGCCTTGAAGTAGAGCGGGGCCATCCGCCTCATTGGAGAGGCGCGTTGACATCGCTTCGACAATCTTTTACTCTGGATTAAAATTAAGTCCTACCGCTCCCTTTACGGAGAGACCACTCTCCCAGCTGACTTCCAAGTGCCCTCCTATTAGACGGAACCACAAGAGACGTCAGTTATTTCTTTTACAGCCATGACATGAGGGACGGTGGTAGGTTGAATTACCTTTTGGTATTTTGCGGAGGCAGTCTGGGTGCTGTTGCACGCTACTGGGCAGGATCGACAATACAAGGGCGGGGGACTGGCCGTTTTCCTTGGGGGACCCTCGTCGTCAATATTTTAGGGGCCACGATTATAGGGATTATCGTTGGGGATCGGCGGCTCGGTCTTCATACTCTGCTGTTTGCCGATATTGGTTTTGTTGGCTCCTTTACCACATTTTCCAGCCTTAGTCATGAAACCCTCGTGCTTTTGCAAAAGGGATGGTATGGCCGTGCCTTTCTCAATCCTTTGGTCAGTTTGACCGTCGGCTTCTTGGGGTTGTGGTTGGGAATGAGGGTTGGGGTGGCACTATAATGTTAGATTTCTTCTTGGTGGCCTTGGGTGGCGGTTTAGGATCGGTAGCGCGCTTTGGCGCATCGCAGATTTTTGGGGCGTCTCCCGGTGTCTATACCATTTTGGGTATTAACCTTTTAGGCAGTTATATTATGGGTGCCGTAATGCCCTGGTCCTCCGCCCAAAAACAACGAGGCCGCTCGTTCCTGGGCGTGGGGGTTTTAGGCGGGTTTACCACTTTTTCCACGTTTATCTTGGAAATGTACGGGTTGGCGCATGGCCCCGGCTTTATGCAGGCCTTTATCTATGGCGTAGGGGGATTAGGGTGTGGTTTAGGTGCGTGTTGGGCCGGGGCATTCTCCTTTAGTCTTCTTAACGCAAGATATGACCGAGCTGAACCGGAGACTGAACTAGAAAATGAGGAAATCTCTTAAGATAACCAGTTAGCGTAGATAGCCCGCGAACTGATTGGCCTGACCCTATTGGCGCTCGTCAGTGAAAGGGCAGGTGTTAAATCAACCCCTGGCGGTAGGCAATCACAGCGGCTTCAACCCTGTTTTTGGCATGGAGCTGCTCTATCATCCGGGTGATGTGCACCTTTACCGTGTTTTCAGAGAAGTGCAGGGTCGCGCCAATTTCGCGATTGGTCCATCCTTGGGCGATAAACGACAGTATTTGCGCATCCACAGGCACCAAATGAACGCGACCGGGGCATCCTTCACGAAGCCAGCCAAGTACCTGCGAGGCCGCTCTTGGATCAAGCACCGCGCCCCCGGCTAGGATGCGGCGGATACTTTGAATCAGATCAGCCGGGCCTATATCCTTTATGATGTACCCGCGCGCCCCATTTGCCAGCGCCGCGCCAAGAGGCTCTTCATCCGTGTAGCTGGTGAGAATAATGCACGCGGTGGTTAGTCCATGGGAAGTGATGAGTTGGCAGAGCGCCGGGCCCTGGATTCCTCCCATGCGCACGTCAATCAAAGCCACGTCTGGTTTAAGCGTCTGTACCAGTTCCCATGCCTCGATGCCATCGCCCGCTTCTCCAACCACCACGAAATCCGGGTCTTCGCACAGAACTTCGCGCACGCCTCGCCGCGTGAGCTCGTGGTCGTCCGCCAATAACACCCGAATCATGGGGCGGACGGGTAGGGAATGCGCGCCCTCACCGTAATTCCCCCTTCGTCATTGGCAAGCACTTGAAGTGAGCCAAAATTTCTCTCGATGAGCGATTTTAAGAAACGAAGTCCGTATCCTTGTTGACGGGGCATGCCGCGGTTAAATCCGACTCCCGCGTCGTGAACCGCCACGGCGACCGCGTCGGGATCCAATATGAGAGATACCGTGGCACTTGGGCTGTGGCTATGCTTGCGAATATTATTAAGAGCTTCTTGCACGACCTTGACCAGCGCCGCGTTAATCGCTCCCGTCAACTTGGTGTCGTCGCCGTGAATGAGTAGCTGGGTGGAGATGCCGCTAGCCTTTTCAAATTCCTCGGCCATATCTTGTAGCGTGGCGGAAATTCGCTGAGGGCGGGCAGGAGAGTGGGACAGCGAATCGATGGCGGATCGGACATTTTTAAGGCTGGCTGTCGCTAGCTGGTGTATTTGCTGAAGATGTTGGGCTTCTATCTCCGCCAAGGGCCCCAACCCCTCGTGCAGCCGTTCGATTTCCAGTTTCAGCAGGAATAAATTCTGGGCAACCAACGCATGCAACGTCTGGCTAATGCGTTCGCGTTCCTCAAATATTATCTGCCGCGCCCGTTGGTCAGGGATTCGCACGGTTTGGACCGCCCAGGCAACCCGGTCGGCCAGTGTTTCCAGCAATCTTTGCTGATGAAGGGTGAACGGGTGGGTTCCGGGTCGGTTTATGACCACTATGCGACCGAGAGTGCCTGTTGCCGCAATAAGAGGGGCTGCCGCGACCGGCCACGCCACGCCCGGTAATCCATGGGGCGGGTTGAGATGGACCGATTGCCCGGTTGCATGAAGGAGTTGAAAAACGGGATGATTTCGTGGTGCACAAGAGGTGGCCCCTTGGCCGGACACTTTGACGCGGTTCATCCCGGGGAGGTCAGCCGCTTCATCGCTAAGAATAACGGCGGCGATTTTTCCCTTGAGAAGTCTTCTCGCGGCATCCGCCCCGGTTTGCAAGAGCCCACCCAAATCCGCGTTCGCGGCTAGACTCTGATAAATCGTTCGCAGTATTTTCCATTCACGAAAGCCGGGGGCCCGAGCAATGGAGAGGTGCCGACGCTTAAACCGCGCTTCCATAAACCACCTTCTCTGTATTGAGGTTCCACTAACGTTATGATAGCACTTAATATCCATTTTTAGGAAAAAGTACCGCAAATGATGGAAATGCGTACCCGGTTTGGTATCGCCGACCACTGTGGGATTGGAGCATGGTGAAACGGGGGAATTGGTAAGTGCCAGGAAAAATTATCTGGGAGGCGAGACTGTGTTTCCAGAGGCATTCGCGTATTATGCGGCCCACACTTTGGATGAAGCCCTAGACTACGTTGATCAGTATGGATATGACGCAAAGATTTTGGCCGGTGGGCAAAGTTTGCTCCCGTTAATGAAACTAAGGCTGGCCGCTCCGGCGGTGCTCATCGATATTAATGCCGTTGCCGAATTAACCGGCGTGACGGAGACCGACGGGCAATTGCATTTGGGTGCCTTAACTCGCCATTCCACGATGGAATTTGGCTGTTGGCCTCAACACCCCTTAGTTGCCGAGGCAGCCCAGCAGATTGCCGACCCTATTGTGCGCAATCGCGGGACCGTGGCGGGTTCCCTTGCCCATGCGGACCCGGCGGCGGATTGGGGGGCGGTGTTGTTGGCCTTGAACGCCCGTGTGGAGGTGCGGGACAAGCACCAAAGTCGCGCGATGCCCATGCGGGAGTTCTTCATTGATACTTTTACCACCGCATTGCAGCCCACGGAAATCATCACCCGGGTGGAAATTCCCGCTCCGCCCGCTTTTGGTTATGTGGGCGGCCACTATTACAAGTTGGAGCGCAAAGTGGGTGATTTTGCCGTGGTGGGGGTGGCGGTAACGGCCACGCTAGATCAGGGCGGGCGAGTGCTAAGTGCTGGAATTGGTCTATCAGCGGTGGGGACGACCTCTCTTAAGGCGACGGGCGCCGAGGAAATATTAGTGGGGCAGCGGCTTACACCTGAACTAATTAGTGAGGCGGCCCAGGTGGCGGCGTCGGAGTCAAGCCCCTTTGGGGACCGCCGCGGGAGTGAGGAGTACAAGCGGGCTATGGTTCAGGTGTTTGTGGAGCGTGGGCTTTTAGCCATCGCCGAGGGCGGGTCGCGCGTCACCGTCCATTCTGCTTAGGGGTTGAAGGGAGGGGCTATGGAAAAGGTGGAATCGCGGGCGGAAGTGCCCGTAACGTTGACAATTAACGGGGAGACGCGGACAGCCTTGGCGGAATCCCGTACATTGCTGGCATATTTTATTCGTGAGAATCTGGAACTTACCGGGACCCACGTGGGTTGTGACACCACCAGTTGCGGCGCTTGCACAGTGTTGGTGGATGGGGTGCCGGTGAAGTCCTGCACAATGTTGGCGGTGCAGGCCGACGGGCATGTGGTAGAGACGGTAGAAGGGCTGGACAAGGATGGGGTGCTGCATCCCCTGCAGCAGGCCTTTTGGGATAATCATGGACTGCAATGCGGATTTTGCACTCCTGGCATGTTAATGACTTCACTCGCCTTATTGCGGAAAAACCCCAATGTAACGGAAGACGTGGTGCGTCATGCCATTTCCGGAAATCTCTGCCGCTGCACCGGCTATGTCAATATTGTGAAGTCGGTTATTGAAGCTGGCCAAAAAATGGCGCTGGAGGAGGTGTAGAGGATGGCGCTGGAAGCAACCGAAAAAAGCCCTTTGGGAAAGGCGATTAAACGCAAGGAGGATCCCCGCCTGATTCGCGGTCAGGGTCGTTATTTGGATGATATTGTCCTTCCGCGGATGTTGTATATGGCCTTGGTAAGAAGTCCCTACGCCCACGCACGTATTAAGTCTATTCGCCTGGACGAGGCGCGCCGGGTTCCGGGAGTCAAAGCCATCATTACCGGGGAGGATTTAGCGGCAGCCAATCTCGCCTGGATGCCCACCTTGGCTGGTGACAAGCAGATGGTTCTGGCTGCCGGCAAAGTGTTGTTTCAGTATCAAGAAGTGGCGGCGGTCGTCGCCGAAACTCGGGCGGCGGCGGAAGACGGCGCGCAGTGTGTGGAAGTCGACTATGAGCCCCTGCAAGTCGTGGTGGACCCCTTCTTCGCCCTATCTTCCGAGGCACCGGTGCTGCGGGAAGATCGGGAGCAGAAAGATAATCATATTTGGCATTGGGCAGTGGGCGATCAAGGGGCTGCTGATGAGGCCTTGGCGAAATCCCCGGTGCGGGTCAAAGAAAAGATTCGTATGCCGCGGGTTCACCCTGCCCCTATCGAGCCGTGCGGCTGCGTTGCCGATTATCAAAAGTCTACAGGAAAGCTGACTTGGTACGTAACGTCCCAGGCCCCCCATGCCCACCGCACCGTACTTTCCCTGGTTTCGGGGCTTCCTGAGCATCTCATTCATGTGATTTCCCCTGATGTGGGGGGAGGATTTGGCAATAAGGTCCCCGTGTATCCCGGATACGTGTGCGCGGTGGTTTTATCGTTGCAATTAGGACGACCCGTGAAGTGGGTGGAATCCCGCTCGGAGAATATTGCCACGACTAACTTTGCCCGTGACTATCATATGACCGCTGAAATAGGGGCTACCGAAGAAGGAATTGTCACCGCGCTTAAGGTTTCAACCGTTGCCGATCATGGCGCCTTTGACGCGGCTGCCGACCCAACCCGATTCCCGGCAGGGCTCTTCAGCATTGTGACGGGGTCATATCGGTTTCCCCAAGCGTTTGCGGAAGTGGATGGGGTTTACACCAATAAGGCGCCGGGCGGCGTCGCGTACCGTTGCTCGTTTCGGGTAACGGAGGCGTCTTTTCTCATTGAGCGCACCATGCAAAGCTTAGCCCTCAAGTTAGGCCTTGATCCGGTCGAACTGCGCCGCCGCAACTTTATCCGCCCCGAGGAATTCCCTTATAATTCGCCATTGGGGTGGACCTACGACAGCGGACAGTATGAAAAGACTTTACAAAAGGCTATGTCCTTAATCGATTACGATGGCTTGCGCGCCGAACAAGCACAGCGGCGGGAGCGGGGCGAACTGGTGGGCATTGGGGTATCCACGTTTACGGAAATTGTGGGCGCCGGGCCCAGCAATACCTTTGATATTCTTGGGATTAAAATGTTTGACAGCTGTGAAATTCGTATCCATCCTACCGGAAAGGCCATCGCGCGTTTGGGAACCCGCCATCAAGGCCAAGGGCATGAGACCACCTTCGCGCAATTGATTGCTCATGAATTAGGACTCTCCGCCGCCGATATTCTCGTGGAGGAAGGGGATACGGACACGGCCCCTTACGGGTTAGGCACCTATGCCAGCCGCAGCACGCCCACGGCTGGAGGCGCGGCAGCCTTAGCGGCTCGGCGAATCCGGCAAAAGGCGCAAAAGATTGCCGCGCATCTCCTCGAGATTTCCCCCGATGATACCGAATGGGATGGCATTCATTTTCATGCCAAGGGGCTGGAGAGCCGCCAGGTGAGCATGGTGGACGTCGCCTTGGCCGCCTACACAAACTTGCCCGAGGGTATGGAGCCAGGGCTGGAAGCGACCTTTTATTACGATCCCCCTAATTTGACCTTTCCCAATGGCGCTTATATTGCTGTGGTGTCAATTGATCGAGGAACGGGCCAAGTGAAAGTGGAACGGTTTGTGGCGGTTGACGATTGCGGCACCGTTATTAATCCCATGGTGGTGGAAGGGCAAGTGCATGGGGGGCTTACCGAAGGTTTTGGCATTGCGTTCATGCAGGAGATAGCCTTCGATGAGGACGGAAATTGTCTGGCCCCTAATTTTATGGAGTATCTAGTCCCTACCGCCGTGGAAACCCCGAACTGGGAAACGGGACGGACCGAAACCCCGTCGCCGCATCACCCCATTGGCGCCAAGGGGGTGGGAGAATCGCCCAATGTGGGGTCGCCGGCCGCCTTTGTCAATGCGGTTGTGGACGCGTTGTCGCCCCATGGAGTGACCAACGTGGAAATCCCCATGTTTCCCTGGAAGATTTGGGAGATACTGTCTCAGCACCATTTGGCCCGGTAGGGAGTGTGTCATATGGATAGCGCACTGCAGGAAGCGGCCCGTCTAGATGCCTTGGGTGAGGCGTATGTATTGGTGACTGTGGTGCAAACCAAGCCGCCGAGTTCCGCGACTCCGGGGGCGCGGGCGGTGGTGCGGCCGGATGGCCAGGTGATTGGGTTTATTGGCGGGGAATGCACTCGCAACGTGATGCTAGAGATTGCGGGTGAGGCCTTAGGCGATGGCAAGCCGCGTCGGCTGCTGCTTTCGCCCGAGGTCGAGATGGGCACTTCCGACGTGGTGGTGCGCCGCATGACCTGCGATTCGGGAGGAACGGTTGAGCTATTTCTAGAGCCCCGGTTAGCGCTTTCTAAGTTGGTGGTGGTGGGTGATTCGCCGGTAGCGGGTTCCCTGATCTCCCTGGCGGAATCTCTGCCTTGGCGGGTACGGGGGTTTAAAGGGGATGTCACCGGTGACTTTGCCCATTTGGCGAAGGACTTGCAAGAAGAATTAGATGCGCGAACCTTTGTGGTGATTGCCACGATGGGCCTATTTGATGATTGGGCGGTAGAGGCTGTCGCTGGTATCCCGGTGGCCTACGTTGGAGTGGTGGCTAGCCGGCGCCGAGGAGAGTTGTTGCGTCTTCGGTGGTTGGATCACCAATCCGGGGCCGATTCCGCGGTATTTTCAGCTCCGGCGGGATTGGATTTAGGCTCGCGCCATCCGGGGGATATCGCCCTAAGCATTTTAGCGCAAATGACGGAGCTTCGGCAGAAAATGGGAGTGCCTAGTTCCCAGCGGAGATCTCCCGGTCTGGACATGGTGATCGACCCGGTATGCGGGATGCACGTGGATTTGCGCAAAACCCCCTATCGCCTGGAATTGGACGGGATGGTTTATGGGTTTTGCGCGGCGTCATGCCGGGAGGACTTCATGACCCATCCCGACCGTTATCGCGCCGGGTAATACACGTCTGAAGGGAGCAGTGTATGAAAACTTATTCAGGAACGCTTGTGGTGGAAGCGCCTATACCCCTGGTGTGGGACTATTTAATGGATCCTCACGAAGTGGGTGCGGCCATGCCGGACGTCATTGATTACCAGGTTGAAAGCCCGACCCGGTTGAAGTCAAAAGTGTCGGTGGGGGTTGGCCCGGTGCGGGCCAAGTTGGACTTGGGCGTGGAAATTCAAGAGTTGGAGGTGCCCGTTAGTGCCCGCTTACTCATGAGCGGGGGTGGAATGGGAAACGGGGTGCAACTCGAGAGCACCATTGCCCTTTTACAGGATCAGGATGAACCTTCCCATACGCGTGTAGACT
This sequence comes from Bacillota bacterium, assembly GCA_021792935.1. Taxonomy (GTDB): domain Bacteria; phylum Bacillota; class Sulfobacillia; order Sulfobacillales; family Sulfobacillaceae; genus Sulfobacillus_B. The sequence continues at coordinate 9,580 of JAJYTS010000005.1, forward strand.
GGTCCGCTACTGTGACGGTGAGCGGCCCCTTGGCTGCTTTAGGAGCCCGGCTGCTAGATAGTCAGGTAAAAAAGACGACCGAGCAAGTGTTTGACAATATACGTCGGGGCGTTATGCAAAAACACGTCTCCTCCTAACGATTGCCGCCGGAGGTTTTGTATGGCAGAGTCACTTATTGACGAATGGATAGCGCGTTTGGATCAGGTAGGCTACGTGGCGGATACACAAGTGGCCGCGGCATTGCATCTGGCGGTGTCCTTAGACCGGCCCCTATTAGTCGAAGGGCCTGCCGGTGTTGGAAAGACCTTGCTGGCACAGTCCTTGGCAACCAGTTGCGGACGTCCGTTGGTGCGACTGCAGTGTTATGAGGGGCTGGATTCCACCAAAGCGCTGTACGATTGGAACTATCCCAAACAGTTGCTGGCGGCGCGCGCGGCGGCTCATACCGAGTTTGACACCCATTCAGTTTATACCTGGGAATTTTTACTGGAGCGGCCTTTATTGCAGGCATTGCGCATGGATCCCGCGCCCGTGCTTTTGATTGATGAGGTAGAACGGGCCGATGAAGAGTTTGAGGCCATGCTGCTGGAAATTTTGGGGGAATTCCAGGTTTCTATCCCCGAATTGGGGACCGTTGAAGCGCTTGCCCATCCGTGGGTTATTCTTACATCTAACCGCAGCCGGGACTTGTCGGATGCTCTACGCCGCCGTTGTTTATATTTGTGGCTGGACTATCCCAGCGTGGACCGTGAGATGGCGATTTTGCAACGCGCGGTCCCCGATCTGGAGTCAAGCCTGGCTCAGCAAATTGTGGCGGCCATACGTGAATTAAGGGGATGGAATCTACTTAAGCCTCCGGGAGTGTCGGAATCTATTGATTGGGCGCGCACCTTGTCCCAGTTGGCGGCTGGGCCGTTAACGGATGAAACCCTTAATTGGACTCTGGGATGCGTCGTCAAGACCCGGGAAGATTTATCGACGGTGGAGCGGAACGGGCTGGCGCTATTATGGCGGAGGTAGCGGGAGCCCTTGTGGCGGCATCCAGCGTTATGCAGCGGGCAACCGGATTTACGCAATTTCTGCGGATACATGGGTTCTCTTGCGGCGTGTCGGAAACACGTATGGCTTTATCGGTTGTGGCAGGTGGCCGATTTAGCGATCTTGAGGCCATCGCCATGCGATGGCGGATAATTTACGCTAAGACTCCGCAACAATGGGCTCATTTTGGCACGTTATTCGCCGCCTATTTTAAAGTAGAGGGTCCTCGTTTTCGCCAAACCGAACGGTTAGACCTCGAGGGCGGAGAGGGTAGGGGTCATAGGGTGTCCGCGAAAAATCCGCTTATGGTTCAGCCGTCCGCAAGGCCTCTTCTTGCCTACAGCCCTGATGCTGGAAGTCCCGTCTCTCTTGCCCTAGCGCCGGATTTGGATTACGGCAGCTTGAAACAGTGGAGCCGCCGGGCTTTTCGGCGCTGGTCCCATCCACGCGGAATCCGCCGCATGCCCTCCTCAGGCCGCCACATGGATTGGCCAAAGACCATAAGCTCGGGAATACGCCACGCCGGCGAAGTGGTGGACTGGCAACGGGTACGCCGCAGGCCGCAAAAGCTCCGGATCGTTTTGCTTTTGGACGTTTCCGGGTCGATGCGCCCCCATGTGCCATTTTTTCTGGGATTGGCATGGCTTTGGACCCGGATGGGATTACGGTTTTCCTTATTTTTATCTTCCAGTGATGTGGCCGATGCCACCACCGCCTTAAAGAGGGGACGTCCCGGGGGAAAGCCTTTGATGGAGTCGCGGGCCTTGGGAGGCGGTACACGGCTGGGACATGCCTTTGCCTGGCTGTGGAACCAGCGCCGGGTTGCCTTTGACCATAGGACTATATTCCTGGTGGCGTCGGATGGATTTGACCAGGGAGATTTGCGGCTGGTAATGGACTACTTTCCCCGGTTTGCCCAGGTGGTGGGACGGATTGTGTGGATGAATCCGTTGCTCTTGGAGACTGACTATGTCCCCAAGGCGCAGGCGCTATTGGCGGCTTTACCCTATTGCACGGAGCACGTGGGAGTCCGCGACCAAGTTTCCTGGGTCAGCTACGTGAAAACCTTGATAATGGCATGAGGGCGCCGGACCTTTGGTGCCGTTGATGCGTGCCCCGGGCTGTGTGGCCGGCACTGCGGAAAGGTGAAATAGCGACTCCTGCCGCCCCTTTCAATGGGGTCGCCTTTACATGGTGAGTGCTTCGTGTCCGATGAGGCTGCTCAAGCTTTTGAGCCCTTCCTCGGTAAAGCGCAGAGCCCTGGATCCGGGTACGGTGCGCATCCAATGCCGTTCAAACAATTGAGCGGCAAACGCGGCGCCGAGAGCTCCCGCCAGGTGATTTCGCCGCTCACTCCAATCCAGGCATTGACGGGCAAAGTGGCGGCGGCTTTTACGCAGTGCATCGGGTTTAATGCCGAAGGCCTGGAACCACTGTTCGCCGGCCTCGGTAAGAATAAAATTGGGGCCACTAGCTTTTAAGAGACCTTGGTTTAAAAGGGCGTCGGCAACGGCAACGCCTACTTGTCCTGCAAGATGATCGTAGCAGGTGCGGGCAAAGCGGAGAGATTGTAGTTGTTGCGACTCGCGCAGGGAACGCACGGGTTTCATGGGGGCAATAACATTTAAAGACTCCAGTGCCTGCCCGACTTCAGGATTCGCCAGGCGATAGTAGCGGTGGCGCCCCTGCGCCTCCTGCCCTATAAGCCCGGCCTGCATCATTTTGGCTAAATGGGCGCTGGCGGTTTGTGGCGAGATGCTGGCAATTCGCGCCAATTCCGAGGCTAATAAGCTTTGGCCGCCAAGTAGGGCTGACAGCATCGCGGCTCTGGAGGGGTTGCCAATAATAGATGCCACTTTGGCTAAATCCGGCGTTTTCATAGTTCTCTCCCTTCACTATAGCGACATGCATAATTCGATGATAGCCTTATCGTTTCGGTCTTACAATGCCTCTAGGAGAAAGATTGGAGGCAGGCAGAATGAATCAAAGCGTCAAGAGTCACGCGCCAATGGAAGTTCTATGGCCTAAAATTTTATATTTTGGGACCCCGGTGGTATTGTTAACCACCCTCAACGGGGACGGCTCCAGTAATATAACCCCGCTTTCGTCAGCTTGGGCGCTTTCGGATCGGGTTGTGCTGGGATTGGCTGAGGGCAGCCACGGATTGGATAACCTTAGGCGGAATGGGGAATGTGTGGTGAACATCGCGAGCGCTGAGTTGTGGGGAAACGTGGAAGCATTGGCGCCGCTCACGGGCGCAAGTCCGGTGCCGAAATATAAGCGGTTGCGGTTTCGTTATGAGAGCGACAAGTTTGCGGCATCCGGCCTTTCCCGGATTCCTTCGCATCGGGTTCGCCCTTCCCGAATTGCCGAATGCCCAATCCAAATAGAGGCGCGGGTGACGGCTGTGCATCCCGGTGGCGCTGCCACGCCCTTTGCCATTGTAGAGGTTGAGTCTCTCATGGTTTATGCCCATCAGTCCATCGTGCGGGATCCTCATCATATTGACCCGTCCGCATGGCATCCTCTTATTTATAGTTTCCGGCATTATTACGGTTTAGGGGACGAACTGGGAAAAACTTTTCGCGCGGAAATCTAATCTGATTGATGTTGCGGCCACCGAGCGGCTAATATGTGGTCGGCCCAAGACAATACTGGGTTGGGTGTGGATTCGCGATTGGCAATCCAATACACCGCGTCCCAAAGCGGCGTGATGCTGGGCCAAGGGGCGATGGCGAGGCGTCCTTCCAAAGTTTCCCTCTGGATGGCGGATTCGGGCAGAAACGCCACCCCTACCCCTTCTTCCACCAGCCTTTTGATCACGGCGATCGGTTCCACTTCAATGAATTCAGGACGCAGACCTAGGCCCCGGCACTGCGTCAACAGTGTTCCCATATAGGCGGCTGATGGATCGATAATGAGCCGGCTGGACAGGAGGTCTTGCACGTCCCAGGCGTCCTCATTGGCGGAGGTCATTAAGCGGATAGGGTCATGAAACAAGAGCCGACTTGGCAAGCGGCCGGCTCGGGCCGGCAAACGGCTTAGCGCTCCGTCGGCGCCGCTTTTATAAAAGGCGTCGTCAATGGCGGTCGAGGCATAGACCGAGACGGTAATTTCGAGACTGGCTTGGTGGCGGTATAGCGACTGGCACAGCCAGGGCAAAATGGTCTCCGCTAAAGAGGGCGATGCCGCCAAATGAATATGAGGCTGATGAGCTTGCGTCCGTAGAAATTGCGTTCCCTTATTTTCTAAGTCAAGAATTTGCTGCGCGTAAGCGAGATATGACTGTCCCAAGGGCGACAACCGCACTCCCCGGCCGGAGGGTGAGAAGAGTTGAAAGCCTAATGACTCTTCTAGCCGGGCGATGTGGTGGGACACTGTCGCCTGGTTAATATAGAGGCGCTGGGCAGCACCGCGAAAGGTGCCCACACGGGCGGCGGCAACAAAGGTCTTTAACCATTGGGTTTCCATAGGCAACCTCCGATTGATTGAAAATCTTAATTAAAGTATAGGCATTTTGATGTAGTTATGTCTTCGTAATCCGCTAGGGTTATTCTAGAGGTGAGAGAAATGACTAAGATATTTACGGCACCCGCGGGATTAGAAGGCGTGGTCGTGGCGGAAACTGCCATTTCAGACATTGACGGGGAAAATGGCCGTCTTAGATACCGTGGCGTGGCGATTCAAGAGATTGTGGAACGATTTCCCCGCTGGGAAGATTTGCTGCCCTGGCTTGTTGCGGGTCCCTCATGGACTTATGGTCCCCTTTGCCCGCGCTTTAGCGCGGTTGGATTGAATCAGTCGGTGGCGCCCATGGTGCGGCTTATTCAAATTATTTTGGCCACTCACGAACAATGGACTCATCAACAAGAGGAGTTGGAATGGCTTGCGGGTCTTCCTGCCGCCCTGGTCAGCCAGGATCCGCGATCCTATTCGTCGGTCGCTGCCGCCTATTTGACCGGTTTGCGCGACGGCTCTGCGGTTTCTTCTTTAGAGGAAAAAGCCCTTAACGCCTATTGGGTGATGGCAGCTGAACATGGTCTCAATGCTTCGACATTTGCCGTACGGGTTGCGGCCAGCACAGCCACCACTTTGCCTCTAGCTTTAGCGGCGGGCGTTGCTACTCTGGCGGGACCCTTGCATGGGGGAGCTCCAGAAGGGGTGCTTGCTTTGCTGGACGAATCGGAATCCGTGGATAACCTGGAATCCTGGTTTGAGGAGAAGGTCAAGCGGGGAGAACGGTTAATGGGGTTTGGCCATCGCGTCTATCAAACCCGTGACCCGCGAGCGGAGGCTCTCTCCAAAGTGTATAGGCAATTGGCGGCCGAGAATGCCACCGCCCAGCGGGCGGCCCAGGTAGAACACGCCGCGCTAACAGTATTGGGCAAGCTGAAGCCCCATCGGTCGCTCGCCACCAATGTGGAATTTTACGCGGCTGTGGTACTGCGGGCTTTGGGCATTCCTCCAGAGTGGTGCCCCGCAACTTTTGCCTGCGCGCGGCTCGCTGGCTATACCGCTCATTACTACGAGCAGCGGGAATACGGGAAACTCATACGGCCTTTATCTATTTATCGGTCACGAAGCACTATCGATCTAACGAATAGTTAAATTGGCGCGGCCAGATCCATGAGCGGGTAGTGCGAGGATCTGGTGTTGGCCATGGCTCTCGGGGCGAAAGCAGCCATGCGGTTAGAGAGTCTAGAGGCACTAGGGAGTTTTTGGCCGCTAATGCCAAAATTGCAGCGCCATCAACACGGCTGCCCACAAATTGAACCCTATGTGAATGCCGATATTGCCGCTCATTGAGGCAGTCCGCACCCGAACAATGCCAAGGACCAGCGCCAGAGGCAGAATCGGGGCCCATATCCAAGGGTGGGCCATCGGGTGTGGCGAGTCGAATTCGTGGGCTAGGGCAAAGATGAGGGAAACGGCGCCGATGGCGGCAGGGGCTCCAATAACACGGGCGAGACTGGTTTGCAGGGTGCCTCGAAAGAACCATTCTTCCATAAAGGGGGCTAGCAGGGCAACAATGAGGAGCAGCGCGATGAAGGGGCCGGCGTGATGACCTGCGGGTCCCACCAAGTCTCGAGTGTCCGAGGGAAGCCCGTGGCCTAACCAGTACTGGAGTCCGACGCCGACTATGGTTAGTGCCGCGCCGAACGCTAATCCACCCGCCAATCCCTTCATCCATAGGCGCCACCGCCAGGTGCCGTCAAACCAGCGGTGCCGGGTGGCAACTGCCCATGCTACCCCGGCGGCCACCCCAAAGGATAACTCAGTTTCCCCCGCGTACGCGACGGCAGGCCATCCTTGGGTTAACTGGCTAAGGGTCGCCACATTCGCCAATTTCAGTGCCGTTATCACCATAACGGGGAGCACAACCCCCAAGGCCAATGCTAATAGGATCCCAAGGCCCCAGGCCATCCCCCATGTTGCCCATTCTCGTGATGTCGCTTGCGTAACAGACCCCCTCCATAGAGAAGAATAGCGAAACGGCGGGGCTTGGGCAATTTCTTGCTCTTGCCGCGAGGCTTTCGTGGGGGTTGGATTCGCGTTATTGAGGTAAGATTTGACGCCGCCCATTAGGGGTCTAAATCACCAGATAGCCATCCTATCTATGGGATAATTCAAGCGGAGCTCGCAATCATATCTTAGCTCGTGACAAATAATGTTTTTGGAAAGAGGCGACTGCATGCTTTCGGAAAGTCTCCGTATTTGGCGCGGTACCATCGCAAAAAGCGCTGTTTGGAGCACGCTTATCTGGTCTATTGTATTTGTCGTTCTTTTTGTGGCCATTCTGGCCGCGGTCGGGGCTGGCACACTGGCATCCTCCTTCTATCATCCGACATTGCCTGGCACGGTGCCGCTGGCCCCGGCGCTAACCGGTCGCGAATTGGCTGGCGTCGCTATGATGTATCTATTTGGCTTGGCGGCGGGCCCCTTTTTTATGGCGGGCTTGTATGGACTGCTTGGCCAAGCGGTTGCCGAAGTCCCGGTCACTTGGAAATCCTTTTGGACATTTTCGGCTCGGTTTTACGGCCGTGCCTGGGGGTCGTACTTATTCGCGTTCCTGTGGATGCTCGCCCTGTCTATAGTGGGCGGTATACTGGTCGCGATACTTCATGTCATTGGCGGGGTGATTGCTGGCCTGCTTTTTGTGTCGTCATTGCCATGGGCGCTTCGCATGGCCGGTGGACTATTCGTTGATCGTTTATCCTGGGGCGAAAGCTTTCGGCAGATGTTTCAAGGCCGCAGTTACGCAGGGCTTTTGGGGGGCCTATTTCTTATGCTGATTGTTTATGCGGTCTTGATAGGCCTTTCATTGTTGCTGGCCCGTGTTTCAATAATCGGCATCATTGTGTATTTTATCTTCGCATTGTTCTTCTCGGTCGCGGGTCCGGTTTGGGGATTTTCTCTATATCGCGCCGCGACTTGGCAGCGGTCATAGGGCGCGGCGCCCAATGGAGCCGACTTTCTGAAGTGTCGCAGTTCAATCGTTTATCCCCTCATGATGCGGTACGAGTCCATTGAAAAGTGGACTTGATTGATGGAGCGTAGGGCCGCGAGTGGGTGATTAGGTGTTATGTGCCGAACGGAGACAGGTCGCTTGGTCGGGCGGTGTGGTACGGGCATTAAGGGCGAGTTGCCTCATTCCAATCGTACGGTTGTTTTTGTAACAGCTGTTCCCGCTGGAGTTAGTGCTTCCGCGTTATGCTGCTTCCGGTCGCGCCGTACAAAAGAGCGGCCTGTCTCCCGTCGGCGTTCTAGATATTCACGAACCGTGCTGCCAATATCAGGTTCTTAATAATGGATTCGTAATATGGCAATCAGGGGCATTAACGGTTGAGCGGGATCTATAGCGGGCGATGGTGGATTAGGATGCGGTTGTCCTTTTGTGTCCCACGACGTATCATCAGGCTCGAAGGGCAACCGAGTATTTCGTTTAATGCGGGGGGAACGGGTATGCGGTTTATGATTGCTGAGGCGCTATTTCGTCAGGTGCCGGCTCTCTGCGTAGGCGGTGTGTTGGCATCCTCTGTCGATAATAGCAGGGAAGTGCCGGCAATCGCGTCGTTCTTGCAGGAAGCGGTATCCAGACTGGCCGCCTCGGACGTTGCCATCCGCGAACATCCTCATGTGGCCGTGTGGCGGGACGCATTTGCGCGTTTAGGAGTAAACCCCAACAAGTACCCAAGTTCCATTGAGGCGCTGGGCAAACGGGTGCTCAAGGGCCAACCACTTCCCCACATCAATGCCGTAGTCGATTTGGTGAATGCTCTTTCGGTTAAGTACGTCATTCCCATGGGGGCACACGACTTAGATCTGCTTGCTGGGGATGTCGCGCTGCGTTTTAGCGAACCCGGGGACGTCTTTCTGGCTTGGGGGTCGGCCGAGCCGGAGGCGATTGACGTCGGAGAAGTTGTGTATGCTACTGGCTCTCATGTTCGGACTCGCAAATGGGTGTGGCGTCAGGGCGAACAGGCTAAGGTTGACTCCGCGTCTCAAACCATCTTTTTTCCTATCGACGCCTTCTATGGCCACACCGATGCCGCGGCCAGGGCGGCGCAGGAGGAACTGGCCGATTGGCTTGCGCAACATCTTGGCGCCCAGGTGCAACTGTTCTGGGTGGACCAGCATTGCCCTGAGGTGACGCTGCGGTTGCCTTAGCAAGATACCGGATTTAGAACGATCCACGAGTAGTAACTAATGCCGGGAGGCCCGTGCAATCGCCAACAGTGGCTAGTCCGATGGGCGCCACGAAATAGCAAAACACGACAGCCAAATCGTATTATCACCAAAGAGATGTTGTAAAAATATCTTTATTGATTCGTGTTTTGTGTAGTGATAAATTTAATTTATTCAATAGTAAAGTATTATAATGCGATGATTGAGGTGTCTAATTTATGTTTAAAGCCCTATCCGTTCCCAGCTTTCGTTGGCTCTGGACCGGCCAGTTGCTCTCTCAATTTGGGAATGCCGTATTTTTGGTTATGGGATTATGGGAGATTCAATTAAAGGATCCCGTCTTGTTGTCGGTGGCTGGTCTAGCCATGATGCTACCACAGGTGTTGGCGGCGGTGGGCGGTGTGCTGGTCGATCGTTGGGACACGGGACAAATCATGTTGTGGACCGATGTGATGCGGGGCGCCACCGTCGTGCTGGGACTTCTGTTGCTGCTTTCAAGACCGGAATGGCAACCTTGGATTATTATTGCGCTTTTAGGAACGAATTCGTTGGGCAACGCTTTATTTAACCCAGCGGAAAACGTGATACTGCCACTTTTGGTCGAGAGCGCCGATTTGCCCTCCGCCAATGGCCTATATTCCATAACCTTTCAGCTATCTTCCGCTATCGGATCGGGAATAGGGGGGGCGGCCATTGCCGCGGCTGGAGTTACGGTCATTTTCGGGTTTGATATGGGGTCGTTTTGGTTTAGCGCGTTATCAATTTTGCTCATGATGCGGCGAACCATGGGACCGAACGCATCAACGCGGCAAACGCATCGAGAGGCAAGCCCACGACTGGGATTTCGCGAGGGGTGGCAGGTCGTTTCACAAATGCGATGGTTCATGGTTCTGCTCCCCGTTGTGGTGCTCGCTAACTTTGCCTACGGTGGCGGATTCATTTTGCTTCCTTATTGGATGCACCACCACTTGGGCGTCACCGCTGGATGGTACGGAATAACGGACGGGTCTTGGGCCATGGGAATGGTATTGGGTGGTTTATCAGCCGGGCTTTTAAGCCGATACGCACTGGGGCGCACGGTGAGTATTCTTGGTCTGGTGCAGGCCCTTATGATGGGAATTTTCGCGGGGGCGCATTCCGCTCCCCTCGCCTCTTTGGTTCTGCTTATCGCCGGGTACGGCAACGGCGCCGTAAACACACTCATGCTAGCCTGGATGCAGCAAGTTATTCCTGAGGCGGTGCGCGGGCGGGCGTTTGGCCTTTTGATTACTCTTTTGACTTTGGCAAATCCCGTAGCCGCCCTATTGGCTGGCTTATCTTTAGGGGTGGTGCCGACTTTTTGGTGGTATGCCCTCTGCGCGATATCCGGGGTCGCTGTGGGATTGGCAATTTGGTGGCTGGTTCCCAAAAATAAGTCATCCTCATTGACCGAAATGGCCGGCGACGAATTTCTTTGAGTTGTCTCTTTTTCGGATATTTTGTCGCCGAGATATGGTTGGAAACCGCGCGGCTTGGGCATATACTGGGTTCACCGAGGAAGGGGTGAACCCGATGAGTCAGACCATTCACCTGGCGGAACACAAATGTTTTGATTGTGACGAGGTCTTTTTAATTCGGTTTGGGGGCAAAGCAAAATTATGTCCCCGATGCGGGTCCGACCGCATTCAGTTTTGGGGCGATACGGTAATGACGCCCGTTGAAGAGTCCCGGGCGGAGTAGTCTCGGGATCCGTTCCTTGCACTATCGCTCCTTAGGGCTTGCGCCGTGCTTCCAGGGGAAGCGCTCCCCAGGGTTCGGGTGTGTACCGCCCTGTATAACGCCGCGCCACGGTGAATGGATATTGTTCGCGGCATCGTGGTCATGATGCCGTAGTTGGCGCAGGTCTCTACCGAATCCGCCACGGTGATAATAACAACCTTCCGATGATGCGGGCTTACTTGTCGAACCATGGAGTCTTAGGTTCCAATAGGGTTGGGGTCGGGCTAAACTTCGCTCTTTTCTTTCCTTCACGGTATTTTGGCGGCTAAACGCGTGGAATTCCGGTGCAGGGGACGGAAACGGAGTTGGAACAGTTTCTTTAAACATTGTCTAATCTTATGATATAAGATGTAGATATGTGTCGAAAATTGGCGCGTATTCGCCAAGCGGCTCAATTTTTTGGCGGGACTCCAACCATATTGCGCCGGTGGGAGGATGACGGACGAGCGAACACGCGATGGGGATCGGCGCTATGATCTCAGCCGCTTGGGGGCTGTGCCTCAAGACCAGAACACTTTCGACCCTAAAACGGTCGTATATGCGCGAGTCTCTGGTCGTGGTCGCGCGGAGGATTTAACGTGGCAAAAGCAAGTGCGGGAACTCTATTGTGGCCGACAAGGCTAGACCTTGGAGGTTGTCACCGATAGATCGATTAGAAGAGCGGGACTCTGTTCGGTTACAATTCCTTAAATCATAGCCATCAAGCTTTGGGTTGTACTGTCTTGTAACCATAACGCCTGATACGGCGTTTTTTCGTTGTCAGCCGTTTTGGCTGTAAAGACTCGGGATTTACATTACTGGAAGGAACGATGCGCATGGGTATGGCACAGTTAAGGCGGAGCGCGTGGGGTGTCATGGCCCTTTTGGCCGCGGCTCTTGCCGGATGTGGTCTATCGCCCACGTCTACGGCGGCTTCCTCGCATCAGTCGCATGTATCGCAAGCGCGGAACTCGGATCGGGTTTCGGCGTCAGATTCCCTCATGGCCCTTCGCGCCAAGCCTCGCAAAAGCGTGAGTCATTTATCGCGGCCCACGCCTGCCAATCCGCTCAAGGCGCTGGTGATCGGCGATTCATTGGGTGAGGATTTGCAATATGGGCTGGCGGACGTGGCCGGCAGCACGGGCTCCATACGGATTATTGAAGGGGCCTATGGCTCCAGCGGCTTGGTTAATGTCTCCTATTACAATTGGGACAAAGTTTTCGCGCGAGATTTAGCCACATATCATCCGCAGTTGGTATACGTGCTGTTTGGCGGCAATGACTCCCTGAGTTTTGATCAAGGAGGACAGTTTGTGACGTTTGGCAGCGCGCTATGGCGCCGCGATTATGGGGCCCGGGTTAACTTTATCATTACCGAGGCGGAGCGTGCTAAAGCTCGGGTTATATGGGTGGGCTTGCCGATCATGTCTCGCTCATCGGACTTGTCAAACGCCCGCATGGTCACCCTTAATGCCTTATACCGTGCCGAGGTTGCCAAGCATCCGGAGATGGCCGTGTTTGTGCCCACTTGGAAGCTTTTTCGAAATTCATCCGGCGGCTTTACGGAATATATGACGGACAGCGCCGGGGAGACTGTCATGGTGCGTGATCCCGATGGGGTCCACATTGCTCCGCCTGCCGGGGACGAGCTTATCGCCTCCGATGTCTTATACCAAACCGAACGGTTAGAGAAAGTCTCTTTATGCCTGTCGGGATCGGACTTGTGGAGTCAATACCCTATGCGCCGTTGTCCAACACGGCCTTAAGGGAAGAGAGCGGCGGCCCGGTTGTTATGGCCGCCGCTTCTCGTTATTGATGCGATTCTATCCGGGCGACCGCCTCGCCTGGATTGGGGAATCGGCCCTCTTCCTGTTTATTGAAAAAGAGCGTGTCTCCGTCGACGCGCAATACAAACACGCCGCCGGTAGACGGCACCAATCGTGCCTCTTCCACTTGGTTTTTGTACTTTTTAAGGATTTCGCCGACCACCCGGGTGGCGTGTTCAAGGAAGCCTCAGCGGGTGCAGTACTCAATCTCTACTCTCATGACATCATCTCCAAATCGCGGTAAAACCAAGACTTGTCTATATTCTATCGCAGGTGGGGGAGTATAAGTCAACGCGGAAGTGGCCGCCGCTGCATTCCTCTGACCTGAATTTTGAAAAGAGGGCCTAAACGGCCTTCAGCCCTGGTACCATAGAGGCAAATGTAGGCTAGGGAGGTGTCCTCCCATTAAGGTTATCATTGCGATCGTTCAAAATGCCGACCGCGGCGAATTAACGGCGGCCTTGCGCGCCGCCCAGATTCCTCATACTCGCTTTAATACCATGGGAGGGTTTCTTCGCCAAGGCAACACCACGTTTTTAATGGGGGTTGGCGACGACCAGGTGGACCCGGTGCTGCGGGTGATTCATGCCCATTGTCATGAGCGCGAAGTGCTGCATCGTCCTGGGGTTGGGGCGCTGCATCCCGATGCCTATGTGGCGCCCGTGCATATTCGGGTGGGGGGCGCCACCATTTTCGTTGTGGAGGCGCATTCCCTGCCGTTTCCCATCTAGCATTGCCAATTAGGTTTTAGGTTGCCACTAGTACATCATTTGCGGGTCCAAATAATATTTGAACTCAAGAATATTATTGGACGGGTCAATCAGCAAAAATGTCCAATGCTCCTCGACTAGACCCTCGAATCGGCGCATGGGCTCCTGAAAAAAGGGCAGTTCCCTTTTTTGAGCAAGATTTAAGAGCCTGTCCCAGTCTTCTCGATGCTTAAAGGTGATTCCAAAATGGCGCGGGTACATTTCCGGATCCTCGTCAATTTTTTGTGAGCGGTGGCACACCACCTGATCACCAAAGAAGTCCAGGGTGATGCGGTCAGGGTAGCGGCGTGCCAGTTTGCAGCCGAGCTTGGTCACATAAAAATCGAACGCATCGCCGAGATGACTGCAGGGTATAGCCAAATGGAAAACATTTTCCGAGTTTCTCACGAACATCCTCCTCATGATGTCATTGTTGTCGCGTCACGGGTCTCAGTTCTTCCCGTGCTTTATCCGGGGGGCGGTTTTATGGCCTCAGGATTCAGCAAATCTCGGGGCCTGGCGCCACCCAAGGCTTGCGAGATGTTGGCGGCTGCCCGCAGAGCCATGGCCCGCCGGGTTTCGTGGGTGGCCGATCCAATATGGGGTGTGGCCAACACTCTCGGGTGTGAGGCTAAAGGATGATTTTTCCCCACGGGCTCATCCTTAAATACATCGAGGGCGGCCCCCGCGATTCGGCCCTGGTCTAAGGCACTCTTAAGGGCAAGTTCGTCAATAATAGCGCCTCGGGCGGTGTTGACGAGAAAAGCTTGTGGTTTCATGGCCTCGAACCAGGAGGCGTCCACGAGCCCTTGGGTGCTGACGGTCAGGGGGATATGAAGAGAAATAATATCCGCCTGCCCTAAAAATTCCGCCAACGGCAAGCGGGGGATGGACTTATCAAGACTTTGACGCGAGCCTTGGCTTTCCAAAGCGATAGCACGCATATTGAATGCGGGCGCACGGCGCGCCACTGCTTGTCCAATGCGGCCAAGCCCCACAATTCCAAGCGTCTTGCCTCCCAACTCCGTTCCCAAAAAACCGTTGGGGCTCCAATTTTTCCATTGCCCATCAAGCAATTGGCGGTGGGACGGTATGAGATTTCGCGCCTGGGTTAAAATCAGAGCCCAGGTCAGTTCGGCCGTGGCCTCGGTTAAAACGTCGGGGGTGTTGGTGAGCATGACCCCATGGCGGTTGGCGGCCTGAACGTCAAAATTGTCGTAGCCCACCGCCATATTGCTAACGATCTTCAGATGGGGGGCCTGGCTTAACAAATCCTCGTTGATGAGTTCGGTCAGCATGGAAAGACAGGCTTGGGCGGTGGCCAGCCATTCCCGCAAGACGGCGGCGGGGATAGCCCGGTCCTCTTCCCAAACTTTGACGGTTCCAACCTTTTTCAATTGCTGGATTGCATCCGGATGTATGCGGCGCGTCACCACAATTTGAGAATTCATGGAGTTCCCCTTTCACCCAAGGACCCTTGCCAAGCAATATTGTAAGCCAAATATCAACGATAGATTGAGTCGATGATAAGATTTAGCCTCTGGCGCTATGTCCCCGGTCCTGATGTGTTCCGTTCTTTTCCCGCTGCCGCTAAGGGACGGTCCAGCCAGGGATCGCGGTTGCGGCGCATACGCCAGCGGGTGCGCGCCCACCATAAGATGGATTGGCGATCCAGCCCCGTCATCAACTTTCGCGGGGAACAGGAGATATTGTCCGGCAGTTCATAGCCATGTTGGCGAAGATATCGCCCGCATACCCGTGAAAAAATTCCGAGCTCATCGGGTTTAAGACCTTGGCGCCACTTCTCCCGATTTTCCGGGTCAATAGGCATTCGCGCCCGATTTTTCCAAGGTTCCTGGGACGGATCGAAGAGGGGCTGGCGGTGATATTGCTCCAACATTTTTGGCTCGAATTTTAGTCCAATGTGCTGCATTAACCGCTCAAGCTCTAAGGACGGGTTTTGAATCAAGTCCTCGTATCGCAGTTGATAGAAAGAGGAACCGTAAAGCTTGATGTAGTGCTTTGCCATCACTTGGTATTCGCGCCATTGCAAGGCGTGGTTAAAAGCGTTGCCCCGGTTCCACGGAACTTTCGCTAGGGAAAGATGAACATCGCGGGGATCTCTCACGATAGATATAATTCGCGCGTCCGGGAATTCGCTTTTGATGGCGGGAACGTACATAAAGTGTTCGGGGCTTTTTTCTCCCCAAAACTCTTTTCCCTGGTTGGCGGCGTATCCGCCCAGTATGGACTCCAAAATTAGATGATGGGTAAGTTGGCCTTTATCCCAGGCGTGATGAAACATTTCCATCGCCCCTGATTCCGCCAGCTTGAGGGGAGCCAAGGTTGGGCGTTGGAACCAGCGTTTAAGGTGGAATTCCACCAGATTCCAGCGCAAGAATCCGCCGGCTCGTTCAATAGGCTTCCACACCCAATTGAAGTACCCTGTTTCGGGTGCGACGGCAAGCCGACTGTGAGCGCTTAATAGCCCAGCAAGAAGGGTGGTTCCAGAACGGGGCATTCCGACGATGAATAGAGATGCAAGCGAAATCATGGCGGCGACAGCCTCCTGGGCGTTTGTGGATTCGACATATTTGGCCCATCGCGCCGGCAAATGTGTCGAATGCACAATGCAAAAAATAATTGCCTTTATTCTAAATCATAAACGGACCTAAAACGGTAAGCGTCGTGAAATTCAGACAACGCTAAGAGTTGGTCTCATGGCTGAATGGTTGTGAAAGTGTCTGAATCCAATAGCGGCCATCTGAGCGATGCACTTGCAAGGGTACCTCCAAAGCCTGGGAAAGCCGTGGTCCCGTAAACACTTCGGACAACACGCCCTGAGCGCAGGTGCGACCATTTTTTAGAATCAGGGCATGGGAGAAAGACGGAAGAATTTCCTCGGGATGATGGGTGACATAAATAAGTGGGGTGGAACGCTCCAGATATTGCTGAACAAACCCTAAGACGTGCTCGCGGCCTCTGATGTCCAATCCCGAGCACGGTTCATCCAAGATCAGGAGATCGACCTGGGCTCGCCACGCGCGTGCCAACAACACACGGGTCTTTTCTCCTTGGGACAAGGTCTGGAACAGACTTTTGGCTAAATGGTCTAATTCGAATTGACGCAGAATTTGATGGGTTTGATTTGTGGGGCGCACGTCTCCCGCCTGCTTGCCAATGACAGCTATTGTACCGCTCTCCACCAAGTCCTCAACCATGGTACGGCCATGCTCGCGCGATATCCATTCGGCTAAGTAATGACTGACCCAGCCAATGCGTTTGCGTAATTCCCGTGTGTCAACTCTGCCCAATTCATGGCCCAGCACGGTGACGCGCCCCCGCGAAGCCCATTCGTATCCCATAACCAAGGCTAGCAGAGAGGTTTTCCCGGATCCATTCAACCCCATAACCACCCATTGTTCTCCGGGATTGATTTGCCAGTTGATGTCGGACAGTATGGCGCGATTTTGCCTGATGAAGTAAACCTGGTCGAAATCGACGAGGGGAGTCATGGACGTCTCCTTTCCGAGGGCTCATAAAGGATGTGAAAAGTATCATTCGCGAAGGAACGCGATATCCCTGCCGAATCGTGGTGCCAGGACGCGAAGTTTTGGAACGAGGCATGGCGCGTATACGGCTCTCTTGGTCTTGTTAGCTAGGGCGGACCTTTTTATTTGCGTGAACCCTGTTACGCTTCGCATGTGTTGGCGCCTTGCCGCAATCGCTCCGGTATAGGTCGCTTTGGCGGCGGCGACATCCTCCCTCGCGTTCAAGGCGCGCTGGCAATGTCGTTTCGCCGCTTAAATTTATTCGGTTTTGGATGTTGCTTGTTGAGTCCGCCGTTTCGGGCCTTTCCCATTGATGCGCCGGACTTATCCAATCTGGACCACCTATGGGACGCAGCTATCCGGGCCATGTTCGAGGACTTATACTTCGGGTAGGGCATGGAGGTGCTGGAATGGCAAATAACGTGGATGATGCTTTGTATGAAACTATTTTGCGCCGAGGTCGGGAATTTGACGGGAAAATATTCAGGTGTTTTTCACCGTTGATGAGGCGTTGGTAAAGGGGTATCGTCCCTGCAAACGGTGCCGTCCCGATGACCCGATGGGCCGCGTTCCCGATGCCGTCTTGGCCGACCAGGCGGAACTGCTAATACGAGCCCGATTTCCTCAAAAATTTACGGCGGAGGAAGTGGCCGCCGCGCTCTACGTCAGTTCCCGGCATCTTTCGCGCACGCTGATTTCCGCATGGGGTATGACACTTTCCAAGCGGTGGCGCCAGCTATGGGCGGAGGAGGCCAAAAAGTTACTGCGCGAGAAGGGGTTGACCATCGCCCAAGTTGGCGCCAAGGTAGGGGTGTCAAGCCCGTCGTATTTTTCTCGCGTATTTTTTAGAGCGGTGGGCAAGACGCCGAGTGAATACCGGCGTCATGATGGCAGGAGGCTTATATGACTCAGTCATGGGCGGCGACAACCACATGGAACGGGGAAGAATTTGGGCTTGTCGCCAGTGCGATAGGTCTTATGGAGGTCGCTCTTCCTAACGAATGGGGGGAAGAGAGGCGCGTCCAGTATCAGGAGAATCCCGAGATGTTGCGATTGTACCTGCAACAATTTGAGTTGTATTGGAACGGGCAGTTAAAAAATTGGAGCGTTCCCCTGGATATGCGGGGAACTCCCTTTCAAAAGGCGGTGTGGACGGCGCTTCTGGATATTCCATATGGTGACCTGGCGACCTATGGCGATATCGCCCGCCGCATAGGGAGACCATCAGCGGTGCGGGCTGTGGCCGCTGCGGTGGGAAAGAATCCTTTGGCGATTGTCGTCCCTTGCCACCGCGTGATTGGCGCGAACGGGGCGTTGACCGGATATTCCGGGGGCCTGCGCCTTAAAGAGCGGCTCTTGCGTTTGGAAGGGGTTACGTCCGTCAAACCTATTGGTCATTCCCGTTTTGATTTTTAAAGAGCCATAAAAGAGGCATGAATAGGGGGAGCTGGTCAAAGAGAACGGCGAGGAGGTGCGGGTGGGATGGCAGTCGAGGTGGTTGTGGTTGGAGGCGGTTACGCCGGACTTGCGGCTATCGGCCAAATGCGGGGAGCCCGGGCGCACGGGCTGCGTATTCGCCTCATTGATTCCGTGGGAAGTCATGAATTGATTCCAGAACTTCCAGAGGCTCTCCGTGAAGGCGACCCGGTGGACGATCATGTGATTCCTTTTTCCGAAATTTTGTCCCGGGTGGGCGTGGAACATATTCAGGCGCATGCGGTCGCCGTGGAAACGGGCCGCCGCCGTGTGCTTCTCGCCGACGGATCTTTAGTTTCCTATGATTGGCTGCTGCTGTCGCCCGGCTCTGTCCCCGCCTATCCTCCGATTTTGGGGCTGGAGAAATATGCGCTTCCATTGCGCAATGCCCGCGACACCATGGCCCTCAAGCGCCGGCTGCACTCAGGGGTGCGCCAGCGGGTAGTCGTTGTTGGGGGTGGATTAACGGGAACGGAAGTGGCGGGAATTCTGGCACCGGATCATGATGTGTGGCTGGTGGAACGCATGGCCCGGCTTCTTCCGGGCCTGGGCATGGGATTGGCGCGCTATGCCCGCGATCGATTGCGGGAGGCGGGCGTCACCTTTATGCTGGGACGGAATTTGCTGGCGGTGCGCGAACACCAGGTGGAATTAGAAAAGGATCAACTGCATTATGATGTTCTTATTTGGACGGGCGGCATTAAGGCGCCGCCCTGGCTTCGTCAGGGGGATTTGCCTCTGGACCGGGAGGGCTATCCGCTGGTTGATGGGAGAGGCCTGGTATCGGAACGGGTTTTTGCCGCCGGTGATGTTTGGCGCGTGCGGGTGGGGCCCGAACAAATTCCCCAAACGGCACAGTTGGCTCTTTTGGCGGGACGCTACACGGGAGAAAACTTGTTGCGGGCCATTCGCGGCGAGCCGCTGGCGGCACCGCTTCGGCCCACTATTCATGGCGTTCTGGTGTCTCTCAACCCCGGTGCCGGGGTGGGATGGGTCATTCGCGGCGGAATCCCTGTCCGAGGCATATCGGCGCGGGCTTTAAAGGAATTGTCATTCCGCCAGTATCGGTTGAAGCTGTCGCGGGTTTTTGGGCGCGGGCAAGCCAGCCGACAACCCCTCTCATAGCGGGGTCACGGGGGTGAGGGCGGAAATGATGGAGAGCAGCGCCTGATGGGTCGGTGGCGGTATGGCAAGCTGGGAACCTTGTTGAACCAGGTATCCGTTAATGGCGAAAACTTCTGTTTCTCGGCCTTCGCGTACATCCTGCAGCATGGAAGAAATATTTTCGTGGGTTTGGCGCAAGAGTTTTTCCACCCGTTCCAACATATTTTGAGGGAGTTTGACTCCCAAGGCCATGGCCACGGTGCCGGCTTCTTGCGCTAATCGCGGCGCCAGGCGCCAGAGGGGATGAGCGGGCAGATCCCCGTTGGGACAATCGGCTAAGGCGGTCAAGGGGTTAATGATGCTGTTTTGGACGAGTTTTTGCCAGCGAAAAAGCTGAGCCTCGTTAGCGGATGCCCAGTGCCAGCCCCATTGGCCGTTTTCATTGGCGGCCATGAGATGGCGCTCCAGAGGATGATGGGTGGCAGCCACCATGGTGGAACCCTCCGCCTTGAGATAGGTGTGGCGCTCGTCATTGGTATCTCGGCGCGTTGCCGCCATGGTGGTAATCCCGGCTGACAGGGTTATGCCGGGAATGTTGGCAAGAGCCTCTTCTTGGCCCATTCCATTCATCAAGGAAATGACCAGACTATGGGGGGCCCATTCCTTTATCCATTGCCGCGCTTTTTCCATACTGCGCCACTTGATGGATAGCAGGACGATTTCGGGCGATTTTGGCGGGGCGTCCTGCCAGGTCAAATGGAGGGGGGAGATAATCCGTTCCCCGCTATGGTCGTGAATGTGATAAGGAGGAGGGGCTTCACCAACGATTAAGGGATTGAGGGCGCCACAACGGCCCGCCCATTGGCGAGCCATCGCTCCGGTACCGAGGATGGCCACCGTTGGAGCGGTTATTGGCGATGACAAAAGGCGTCCCACTCTTTGTCGGTGACGTGATAACTATGGCTATCGTCGGGGAAGGAACGGGCGCGCACTTCCGCCCCATATCGTTGCAGTCCCGCAATGGCCATCTCGCCTAAATTGGCAAACGGCTTAGCGAATTTTGGGTAGCGGGAGGACAGCCCTAGGCAGTCGTGAAAGACCAGCACTTGTCCGTCAGTCGCGTTGCCCGCGCCAATGCCAATGGTAGGGATGGGAATCTGCTCGGTCACGTGAGCGGCCACGCGGTCGGGAATCCCTTCCAGCACTAGCGCGGCAATTCCATGCTCGGCCAGAGCCTGGGCATCCTCAATTAAGGTTTGAATGGCGTCATGGGTGCGGGCCTGCACCCGGTAACCCCCCATAGCGTGCACGCTTTGGGGCGTTAGACCGAGGTGGCCCACCACCGGAATGTCATGACGTATCAGGCTGTCCACGGCGGCGAGGGTTCGACGCCCCCCCTCAATTTTGACGCCGTCGGCCAATGTTTCCTGCATCAAGCGCCCTCCGTTGGCCAGCGCCTGTTCCGCGTTCGTGTAGGTCAGAAATGGCAGGTCAACCACCATCATGGTATTAGGGGCGCCCCGGCGCACCATTCGCGCATGATAGACCATGTCATTTAATGTCACCGGAATCGTGGAGTCGTATCCCATGACCGTGGTTCCGGCGGAATCGCCCACCAGGATGACATCGACGCCACCTTGCTCCGCCAGCCGCGCTTGGGTGAAATCATAAGCAGTGACCCACACCAGGGGCTCATTCCCTTTCCATTCTTTAAGCTTGTAAGCCGACATTCGTTCACGCATCGAGGACTCGACCCCCCTGATTTCGCAGCGTTTGTGTATGAGCTTTCTTTCGTTCCGTTGCCATTGATGGTAGCATACTGGTGTGGAAAAGTTGGTTCGACAGGGTGAACATTTCGTTTTTGACGACTGATATTGCCGCGGCAGAGTAGGGACAACTGGGCGGTGGCCGCGAGTAGTAGGGATGGGTTGCGCCTATCACGGAGGGATTGGCTTGAATTTTGATTTGACAGCCGAGGAAATGATGATTCGGCAAACTGTGCGAGATTTCGCGGAATCTAGGGTCGCGCCCGCCGCCAAAGAGCGCGATGAAAAATCGGAGTTCTCTTTTGATTTGATGAAGCAAATGGGTGAACTGGGCTTTTACGGACTCCCTTTTTCGGAAGACTGGGGAGGATCGGGGGCTGGCACTGTCAGCTACGCGTTGGCCGTCGAGGAAATTTCGCGGGTTGACGCCTCATTGGGGCTGGGGTTTGCCGCCCATGTTTCACTAGGATGTTCCCCGCTTTATTTTTTTGGCTCTGAGGCGCAAAAGTCGGAGTACTTGACTCAGGCGATTGCGGGAACTTATTTAGCGGCGTTCGGGCTGACCGAACCGGGCGCCGGTTCGGACGCCGGCGGAACCGCCACGTTCGCGCAACGCTCTAATGGCGCATGGTCCATCACTGGCGAGAAATGTTACATAACCAATGCCGGACATGCCGGCTATATTGTGGCCACGGCAAGAACCGCCCAGGATTCCCGGCGCATCTCCGCGTTTATTGTCCCCCGCAATGCCCCTGGCGTCAGCGTGTTGTGCGCGTATAACAAATTGGGGATGCGATCATCGGAAACCTGTGAAATCCACTTCGACAATGTGGTGGTGCCGGAAGATCATCTGTTAGGCGAAGAGGGGAAGGGCCTGCATCAATTTCTTGACATATTGGATGGCGGCCGCATAAGCATTGGAGCCTTGGGGGTCGGTGTGGCGCAAGCTTCCCTAGACGCGTCAATCGCGTATGCCAATCAGCGGCGTCAATTTGGCCGCTCACTGTCGGAATTTCAGGCCATTCAGTTCAAAATCGCGGATATGGCGATGGAAGTTGAAATGGCACGCACGATGGTGCTTAAGGCAGCCTGGCTAAAGGATCAACATCGGCCTTATGCCAAAGAGGCGGCCATGGGCAAGCTGTTCGCGTCAGAAGCAGCGATGCGGGCGGCTAATCAAGCGGTGCAAATTCATGGCGGGGCTGGCTATATGAAAGACTATCCGGTGGAACGTTATATGCGCGACGCCAAGCTGTTGGAAATTGGTGAGGGTACGTCTGAGATTCAGCGATTGGTTATCGCCCGGCAATTAGGTCTTGAGGGCGGCCGGTGAATGACGGCATCCCGGTTGGGTCGCGAGGGGGCAATCTTGCTCCCTGGCCGTCAACATGGGATGCCCGCATAAATGGTTGGGCCCGTGGGCTGGCATTTCGCGTGGATTGGGGGCCAAGAGCGCTGGGGCCCGGAACAGCTCCGGCGGGTTCGCCTGGCCCTTTAATCACCACCGATCGCGGCGTACTGTCTCATCCCGCTTTAATTGGCCCCAACCGAGCCGGGCAATTAATGGCGTTTTCCACGAATGCCGTTAATCAGGCTCGTGCCGCCTGGGAGTCGTGCGGTATGAATCGAGTTTATGCGCCCGCCTGGCACATGTCCTGGCTTAATGATCTCACCTTGGAAGGCGCCCAGGGGTTCTTGGCCCCCTGGGGAATAGCAGGGTTGGATGTTGTAGACTGCGGACAGTTTTGGGCGGTGTTTTGTCCAGAGATATTAGGGCCTTTGGGCCGGATAGCAAGGGGTCAAGGGTGGTCGAAAGCCGGATTTGAAGCAAGCCCAGGGCTTGAGGTGCGGTTTGTGGATTCAGGAATCCTGGTGCGGGGTGCCGCTTTGTTAGACGGGTGGTGGCGGCATGGCACGATTGAGCCTTATCGCGGTGCGGACGGCTGGATGTTTGTTCCTATTCGTTCATCAACGGAGGAGGTTTGGCAGTGACGGAGGTTGTGGCGAGTTTGGCCGGGACAATATTTAAGGTGTTGGTAAAACCAGGCGATCACGTGGCCGTGGGGCAGGAAGTGGTCATCATGGAGTCCATGAAAATGGAAATTCCCATCGAGGCGGAAGCAGCCGGGACGGTGCGGTCAGTTTCGGCCAAGGAAGGCGATTTTGTTAATGATGGGGAAGTTTTGGTGGTTCTGGAGTAAGATGCCGGGTCTTTGTTGCTAAAACAGTTTGGTGTCTATTCAAGGGGAGGTTTCCGGGTGAAAGCGGAAGAGTTACAGGAACTGCGGGAACGGGTGACGCTGGGTGGGCCGGAAAAATACCGGCGGCGTCTTGGCGATGTGGGCAAGCTGCCCGTGCGGGAGCGAATTAGCCGCCTTCTTGATCCCGGGTGGGTTGAGGATGGCCTTTTGGCCAACAATCAGGATGCGGAGCTGTCGTCTGACGGCGTAGTGACGGTGACGGGGCGCATTGAAGGCCGGACCGTTGTGGTCATGGCGAATGACCCGACCGTCAAAGCCGGTTCCTGGGGTGCCCGTACCGTCGAGAAAATACTGCGGATTCAAGAAAAGGCCTTAGAGATGGACTGCCCCATTTTTTATCTGGTGGACTCCGCTGGCGCCCGCATTACCGATCAGGTGGAGATGTTTCCGGGACGCCGGGGGGCGGGGCGCATCTTTTACAATCAAATTAAGCTTTCCGGTCGCGTGCCGCAAATTTGCTTGCTATTTGGACCGTCGGCGGCGGGCGGCGCCTATATTCCCGCCTTTACGGACATTGTCATCATGGTGGAACATAACGCCTCCATGTATTTGGGATCGCCCCGCATGGCGGAAATGGTAATTGGTGAAAAAGTGACGCTGGAGGAAATGGGCGGGGCACGCATGCACTGCACGGTCAGTGGCGTGGGCGATTTGCTAGCCTCCAGCGAGGTGGAAGCTATTGGCTGGGGGCGTCAATACTTAAGCTACATGCCGTCGAACTGGCAGGGGCATCCCCCCGCGCACTTGCCTCGGGGACCTAAAGAAAATGGGTGGGAGCGGGTCATTCCCGAGAATCAAAATGTGCCGTTTGATATGAATCGCGTGATTGATCGCATTGTTGACCAAGAGTCTTGGTTCCCTATTAAACCGCTTTTCGCACCCGAGATTTTAACCGGGTTTGCCCGCATCGAGGGTGGTGCGGTAGGAATCGTCGCCAATCAGTCGAAGGCCAAGGGCGGCGTTCTGTTTGTGGATAGCGCCGATAAGGCGGCCCGCTTTATTAACTTATGCGATGCCTTTAATATTCCCTTAATTTTTCTGGCGGACGTGCCCGGATTCATGATTGGGACCAAGGTGGAGCGGGAAGGCATTATTCGGCATGGCGCCAAGTTAATCGCGGCCGTTTCTGAGGCAACCGTCCCCAACATTAGCGTAATTGTGCGAAAAGCCTATGGGGCGGGGTTGTACGCCATGGCCGGTCCAGCCTTTGGGTCGGACGTCACCATTGCTTTGCCTACCGCGCAAATTGCCGTGATGGGGCCGGAAGCGGCTGTTAACGCAGTGCACTTTAACCATCTTCAGGAACTTGAGGGCGATGAGCGGCGCGCTTTTGTGCAGGACAAACAAAAGGAGTATCAACAAGATATTGATATTCGGCGCCTGGCCGCCGAGTTAATTGTGGACGAGGTAATCGTGCCCGCGGATTTGCGGGTGGAGTTGGCGCGGCGGCTTGCGTTATATGCGGACAAGAATAGGGAATTCAGCCGCCGCCGACACCCGGTTACCCCGGTTTAAGGAGGATCCAGCGTGTTGGAACGAGCGGACTTGCCAGAACGGGTCGAGATTAAAGATGTATCGCCACGAGACGGATTGCAGTTTGAACCCAACGTGGTTTCTGTGGATGACCGGGTGCACTTGGTTGATTCCTTAACAGCGGCGGGTGTTCCCCATATTGAAGTCACCTCGTTCGTGAGCCCCAAATGGCTTCCGCAAATGGGTGACGCGGAAACCGTGATGACCCGGATTGAGCGTAAACCGGGCGTCACCTATGCCGCCCTGGTTCCCAACCCCAAAGGGGCGGAGCGGGCTTTGGCGGCTAAGCCCGATGAACTCATGGTTTTTGTGTCGGCTAGCGAGACCCATAATTACAAAAATGTGCACTGTTCCGTATCGGAGTCGCTAGGCGGTTTTCATCGGATTTGCGAGATGGCGCGGGGCGAGGCGGTGCCAGTCACCGCTGTCATCGTCACGGCATTTGGCTGTCCCTATGAGGGCAGGGTGCCTATTCACGCGGTTTTAGATTTGGCGGTTCGTCTGGAAAGCATGGGAATTGCCGATATTACTTTGGGCGATACCGTGGGCGTGGCCAATCCCCTGCAGGTGGCGGAAATGGTCAAGGCGTTTCGTCTGAACGCGTCGATGGTGCGGGTGGGACTGCACTTCCACGATAATCGCGGCACGGCGCTAACTAATTTGCTGGCCGGTGTGATTTCTGGTTGCACCCGGTTCGAGACCGCTTTGGGTGGAATCGGAGGATCGCCTTTTTCTCCGGGGGCCGGAGGCAATCTAGCCACGGAAGATGCCGTGTACTGTTTGCAGGAGATGGGGATAAAGACGGGGATTGATCTTGACCGGCTCATGGAAGCCAGCCGCTTTTTAGAAAAAATTGTCGGGCATCCGGTGCCCTCCCGCGTTTATCGATCCGGCGGGCGCATGGTTCCGGCGGGATATGGAGGATCGGCCCGTGAGTAATCTGGTAACAGCGCGGGGAGCCGTGACGGAAATTGCCTTAAATCGTCCAGAAGTTCGTAATGCCTTAAATACCGAGACCATAAACGAACTAATAGACCTTTTGCGGGATTTAGGCGACGATGCTTCAGTGGACGTCGTGATATTGACGGCCTTAGGAGATAAAGCTTTTTGCGCGGGCGCGGATCTGGGAGAAGTCCGCCAGCTTACCTCCAGCGATCAAATGCGGGCCTATTTTGGCAATATGGCTCGATTGATTGGCGCGTTGCAACAATTGCCGCAGCCTGTTATTGGTGCGGTTTTTGGGCATGTCTTAGCCGGGGGAATGGGTCTGGCTGCCGGTGTTGATTTGTTGGTGGCATCGGAGGATGCCCGCTTTGGACTGCCGGAGGTGAAGGTGGGTCTCTATCCTATGGTGGTGACGGCCCCCATCTCTCGTCTTATTGGAGCCCGCCGCACTCTAGAACTCGGTTTGACGGGACGCGTCATTGACGCCGCTACCGCGTTTGAATGGGGATTTGTCAATCGCCTGGTGCCGCAGGGTGCTGCCCTGGATGAGGCGCGCAAATTGGCCGAGGAAATTCGGGCGGGAAGCCCCTATATTGCGCGACTGGGCAAAGAGGGGTGGCGTTTGTCACAAGATCAGGCCATGCCAGACGCTCTGGAAACCCTTAAAAATCTTGTCTCATTGGTGGCCCTTTCCGATGACTCGCGTGAAGGGGTGGCTGCCTTTACGGAAAAGCGCAAGCCGGTGTGGCCTTCTAGAGGATAAGGTCGGGTTGGCAGCAACAGATAAGGACCGGGGGTAGTTTTCGGACGACTTATGCGAGCGCCCAAAAAATGCCACTTACTTGGAATGTAGACCGCTCTTATTGTTGGCGTGAAGATGGGTAATCCGTAAGCGGAAATCATCCCACACATTTTGCAAGCCGTCCGGAAGCGATACGATGGGATTATATCCCATCGCCCGGGCGCGAGAAATATCAACCCGCACTGCTGGCATTTCTCCTTCTTGCGGCTCCAAATGCTTTGCCAGTATAGGCATGCCGCAAATATTGCTCGCCAATCCATGCAGTTGATTAACAGAAATGGAAACCCCGGAACCCACGATCAAGGGGCCATTCCAGGGATGATTTAAGGCCAATATAAACGCAGTGATCACGTCATCCAAATAAACGTAGTCACGCTCTTGGCCACCACTCCCATAAATTCCAATGGAGGTGCGCTTATGCGCGGCCCACATTAGCCTGGCTATTAAGGTGTCTTTCATCTGCATCCCGGGCCCATAAACATTGGTCAGACGCAACACAGTCCCGGCCATCCCGTAGGCGGAGGCATAACCGGACACTAGCATCTCGCCCGCAGCTTTGGTGGCCCCGTATGGGGTTAGCGGATGTAATGGAGTTTCTTCATGAATGGTTTCTGTGCCGACATCGCCCACCACCGCATTGGTTGAGCAAAAGATAAACTGTGTGGCGCGAATGGTGCGGCAACGCTCCAAAATGGCGGCGGTCGCCATCACGTTATTGCGATATACTTCCGCCGGCCTCTCCAATGACCCCAACACCGACGTTGTCGCGGCCAGATGAATCACCACGTCGGCGCCAGGGGGAATAGCTTTTTCTGCAGCACCTGCGTACGAGAGATCACCGGTCCAGCACGGAACCCTACAATGGGCAATAGGCACGCGGTCGGCCATCATAACGTGATGCCCCAACCTTATGAGCCGACGCACCAGAGGTTGGCCGATAAACCCCGCCCCACCCGTAACCACAATATTCACGGCGTCCTCTCCTTGTAGACATTTCTTTTACCGCGTCGGATCAAAAGGTTCGGCGAATGTATATTCTGTCGGCCTCTGCCCTATTCCTATCGCACCCAGGCTAATCACCAGACCGGCGACTGTCACGGCGAGCCCTTCAAAAAACAAAGGCGGTTGATACACTAGACGAATCAGATCGTGGCCGGGTGGCAATTGATAGCTTTGCACCACCCCGTAGGGTTTTGCCGGTACTACTAAAACAGATCGGGAAGGTCGGCGGATATAGGCCTTCCAGCCGGGGGAATAGGTTTGGCTCACCACTAATCGCAGCGAAGCTTGCGCATGCACTTGAATTGCCGGGCTTTCTTGTGGCGGATAAAAAAACTGATTAACCCGCGAGGATGGGCTGCCAGCCAGAGGTTTGAGCCATCCCCAGCCCTTGGCGTTTTTGTTGTAAAATACTGCCTGTCCATTGAGTTCGCTACGGTAGCGCCATTGGGGATAGCGAACGAATGGCGTAAGCGGACCGTTCAGACAATACCAAATTCTTTGGCGGGTCATTAACATGACTTCTCGGATCATTAGCCGAGTGCCACTGGAATCTATCAATTGCAATGCGATTGCTTTGTTTCCACCAAATTGCGGCAACACGGTCTGCCTTTGGTCCCGGTGGATAATAATCTGGCGGGAGGCAACCACTGCGTTTGTAGGGCCTATGATCTGCAAACGTACGCGTGATCTCCTGGCGGTGGGCTGTACCGCTAACCACACGGTGCGGATTCCCAGGGGACGGCCTAAGTACATCCAGCGCGACTGATGCGGTTTAAGCCTAACCGACGCATGTGACGGTTGCCGAAACCCTTTGCCCAGGCGATAGGCGAAATCGTCTGGCCGGGCCAACAGAAAACGTAGATTAAGCACATTGGCCAGGCGGCCGGATAGTGCGCGCGGCTTGTAAGCCAATTGGGCATGCGCCCCAGTTGCGGAAAAATACCGTTGCGAGACCAGAGAACCATATCCTTGGACGCTATATGCTCCGGACAATAGATTAAGGTCTGGTTGTCCCAAATGATTCAGGGTACCACCGTGAGCTAAAGACGGGTCGTAGATAGCAAACCGGCCGTTGCCGTGAAGTGGGCGTTCCCAGTGCCGCCAGGGCTGCACCGCTGCTTTTAACACCCTCATGGGGACCGGATGTGTCCAATATTGTCCCGCCGCGTAGATGCTGAGATCGACGGCCACAAACGCCGCCCAGACTGACAGGTTGCGCATGCGATGCCCTAACACTAGAAGAACGCCAGCTGCCAGCGCCAAAACCCCAGTTGTCCATACCGCTGGAGCTACGGATTGAGCCAGGTGCAGAGGAACAGCCCGACCAGCGATTAGTTGTTCTACAAGCTTAGGTTCCA
Source organism: Bacillota bacterium (assembly GCA_021792935.1). GTDB lineage: Bacteria > Bacillota > Sulfobacillia > Sulfobacillales > Sulfobacillaceae > Sulfobacillus_B. The sequence goes on from JAJYTS010000005.1 coordinate 38,414, forward strand.
TGATATATGCGCAGGCGATACTCCCTGCCACGGCCAAGGGAATAGCCGCTAAACCCCGATGGCTGGCATGGTTAGAAATTTTATTCAGCCATAGCGCCGCTAAAATCGCTAGCCCCAGATCAACTTCCAGCAAGTTGCGGCTCTGGTCACGAAGCAGGCCATATCCGGGCACGTGATACATTAACATGCCTAAGGGCGTATTTCCGCCCCAGGTCAAAAGAAGTCCCCACACGACGACAACATGCCAGACTCTGGCTTGGCGAAACGAACTTTCTTTACGCCAGCCGGGTAAGGTGGCAAAAAAAGCCATTAGCGGCAATAACCCCACGTAGCTGCTAACTTCCGGGAGGTTGGACGAACCAAAATATGATGCGGCTGTCATCCCATAGCCGTAGCCGCCCAGTAAATAGGGCGCCACCATTAGGATAGACAGCGATGGCAGCATGGCAAAGGAGTTAAAGAAGGTGAACGATCCTCGAGCACGCTGTGAATGGGCGATAAACGCCAATCCTGGCACCCATTGTACTGCGCCAATCATGCCCGCGACTATGATTGCCAAGAATCCTGCCGCCAGCAGTCGGCGACGATTGCGGGACCGCGGCAGAACGGACAAAAAATAAAACGCTGCCGGGAATATCCCATATACCGCACCCTCGGGATTACCCGATAAAAGAACCATTCCTCCGGTAAAGGCTAAGATCACGCTAGATCGACGAATCTCAAGGGGAGACTCGGCCTTAACCATACATTCAATACCGTAAAGAGCCCAAGGCACCCAAGCAAAAGCTTGCACCGTGGCGATATGCACCCACTGCGCGCCAAACGCGCCTCCAATTGTCCAGGTGACACTGCCCATAATGGCGGGCCCAATTTTACATTCCAGGGCGCGCAGAAAATAGTAAAGCCCTAAGACACCGACACAAAATGTGATACCCTCACCCGCCGACCAAGCTAATTCCGGTGGCATCCCCGCGAATAGGAGAGTCAAGGGATACATGGCGCCGGCGTTAAATCCCGCCAGCAAGGGCGTTCCCGACCATAGGTACGCATTCCATAAAGGGAAATGGCCTGAGTCGATAAGGTGGCCCACCAGGAGTCGCAGGGGAAAGTTCTGAATGAGATCGTCGCCCCAGATCCCGATTCGACCCACTGCCAAAGGCGCCAGGAAGCACGTCAATCCCACCGCGATTAACCCGGGCACAACCACACTATCGCGATATCTCTTGAACGTGCGTCGCGGATTGCGGATATGATTACCCTCCTCTCAGCCAAGTTCCGACGATGACTCGCGCATAATGCCATCCGTACACAAGGGATCGCCCTTTTTTGGAGGTGCCGGCCTGACGGCGCAGCATTGTGATGGGACGCTCAACCACCCTATACCCTTTAAGAATGGATCCTATGAGAAGCTCTGAGGCGTGGTACTGGTCTTCTAAAAGCGTTAAGTGGTCAAGTATGTCAGTGCGGATGGCTCGAAAACCGTTGGATGAGTCGGTAATAGAATGTCGGGTCAGCAACCGAATAACCCATCCAAACAGAAACATTCCCATGATGCGCAAGCGGCTTTCCAGTTCGTACGTTCCCAGTCTGCGCGATCCTTGCGTAAAATCAGCCTCGCCGTCCAGCAACGGTCGCAAAAGGATCTCCATTTCGCTGGGGATGTACTGTCCATCCGCGTCTAAAGTTACTACGTACCGGGATCTGTGCCGCAAGGCCAAATGGTACCCGAGGCGCAGCGCCGCTCCTTGCCCGCGCTGCAGCGGAGAATGACACACATAAGCTTGCCTTTGAGTCGCTACAATAGGCGTGTCATCGTCGCTGCCGTCGCTGATAACAAGAGTGTGAACCGGCAATCCGCACACCGTGCTGGGGATGGCATTGAGAGTTTGCCGCAAGGTGGCCGCCTCATTGTAAGCGGGAATGATTACGGTTACCCCGTTTAAGTCTGGGTGGCTGTAGCTTTGGTTGAAGCGTTCTAAGGCTAGCCAGTCGGACAATACATTGAGCCTTCGCCATAAGGCGCGGGACCGTTTAATGTGATTTTGGAGCAGGCCAATACTCGCCCCGAGATAGAACACCCATATCAATTTGGTGTCCAGCATGGCGAAAAGCAGGCGGGCCATTACAGCAAGAATTATGACCAGGAAGACAGCCATAACCCCAATAAGTAGCTTGCGGCCACTCCATCGGCGGGTCGGCAAGGCTGTGGATGAGGTCGGGAACTGGTCACTTCTCATAAACGGGTTTCACTCTTTCTGTCCATTCATTTGACGTCCATCAGGCAAGGTGGCTCGGCCATGCAGAAAGGGTTGGACCATTGGCCAAAACCCTACCAGTGTGAGCAAAAAAAGATTGCCCACATGAAAGGTAAGGGCAGCCAAGGCGGCATGCGCCGCGCTGGCGCCTTCCGCTTTGAGAGATAACATCCACCAGGCCTCCGACGTGCCAAAACCTGCCAGCGTAGGAAGCGGAAGAACCATAAACAGCGAATACATGAGCATGGCACCAAAGACTTGATTAAATCCCAGGTCGAGTTTGAGCGATTGAGCTAATTGCCAATAAATCAGGGCGTTAAAGAGCTTCCACATCAAGGTAAAAATTGCGACACGAATAAGTACTTGCCAAGAGCAGCGCCGCACTATCGCCAAAACTTCCGCCAAACTCTTTTGTATCCGCTCGTAAGCAGGCATAGCCCATTGGGCCACCCGTTTTGACAAGGGTTTATGGAGCACCCAAATGACACTTGTTAGGAAAGCACTACTTCCCAGCACGATCACGGCTATTTGTGCTACATCTGGAGAAACTCGCAAGAATGCGGGGATCCAGACCGCCACAAGAATAACGCTAACAACTACATCCGCCAATCTAGCCATTAACACCGTAGCCAATCCCTGCATAGAAGTAACTCCGTATGGCTTTAGATATATAGGCAAGGTGAGTTCTCCAATTCCACCCGGCACCAGCAGACATGCAAGCGAATAGCCGGCGGTGGGTTTCCATAGCGACAGCGCGCTGCGCCCTAATATTGCCGCGAACCGTGCTGCCCGGATTCCAATGGCCATGGATATCAGCACCATCAACTGGCCAACAGTCATAATTGATATGTCCCGCCATTTTTGTATAACCGATGCAATCGGCACAATACGCGAGAAGATTAACGCGACCAGGATGAATCCACCGACAATAGAAATCCATCGCCAAGCTTCTTTTGCCCCGACCCGGTTCGACAGTCATCCCTCCCATCTTTTCCCGGGTAGCGTGTCCACAAGCACACCAACAACACTTGAATATTTTGGCTTTAACAACAATTAATGACTGCTATAACCGTCCTCGTTGAGTATCGCCAAGCGCTTATCTAGATTGTAGACAGCTTTGCTCGCTTGGATAATATGCTGAGGGACTATCACCTGCCCTGGGCAAGACAACTGGCGTTGTCGCGGGATTGGATTTGTAGATGAGTCCCGAACCAATGAGAACTGCTTGTGGCATTTGCGTAAAAACGCAGTAATGATTCTCCAATACAACTTTCGTTGGATTGCACCTGGAATATTTCACTTCATTTCCACCGCCCTCTTTGGGGCAATTTGTGGGCTTAATGTGTCCTCGTGCTTGTATGCTAACGATGGTTATAGTGTTTATGTTCGAGCGTTTGTACGCTTATGGGGATGTCCGTTTCATCTGGGGTAAGAGCTCCATGCGCGGCACTCATAATGGGGGTGTCGCGGGCTGGGTCTTGTTCAAACTGATAGAGGGGGTGGGCCAGCGCCAAGGTGTTGAGAACGCGCTGACGCCAGGCGGGGCGAGCGGGGGCTCCTCCATACCACCCTTTTTCCCAGATTTCTTCTTGTGCGTAGACGGTGGCAATGTCTTTCAAGCGGTCTTTTACATCACCAAGGGAAAGCGCGGTGGTTAGAGCCCGGCGCTCTCCCGCCCAAGCCTTGTTCCAGATATCGGCCATGTACGGCTCAGACTTTGCGATAACGTGGGTGGGGCTTAAAGCCATCATCCCATGATCGGCAGAAACGATAATGGTGACTTTAAATGGAAATTGCCATTGGCTGACGGCGTATCCGTAAGCGGCATCAAGTTGGGTAATGGCCGCCTCGGTTCGTGGGGATGTCAAACCGGTGCGATGGGCGGCAGCATCAATATATGGCCAGTACACCCATACAAAACGACATCCCGCGCTTATCGATTCTCGCACGCGGTTGACCGCTTCCAGGGGAGACTTGACGGGATAAGGAACATAGGTAGCGCCTGAATATAGCCATTGGCTTAAGGAACTTGTTTGATATGGCGCGGGGCTTACCACCGCCGACGCGATGCCGTGGCTGGCTAGGCGGGTAAAGATAGTAGGCATGGGTGGATAGAGAATGTCGGGGGGAGCCTCCTGGCCAGTTTCGTCGCGGCCGGTCAACATATTAACGCTACGGCCAATTTCTGGAAGGTATATCCAAAACCCCAATGCCCCATGAATAGCCGGTGGCGCGGCAAATGCGTAACTGGCCAACCCTGCCGCGGTAGTGGTGGGAAAGATGCTGTGTCCAGGAAAAATGGTCGGATCTTGCTTGGAAATTTCGGGCATAAGCCCACGGTTGCTATAGTCGTGCCAAAGGTTTAGACCGAATCCGTCCGCAATCCACAATATGACGGCTTGGCTGTCGTCCGGTATAAAAGTTGGGCGCTCGTGGTCCGCCCCGAAATGTTGCAATATGGCGCGGCTGATATCAACTTGCGTGAATGAATGCATGTGGAGTCCTCCTAAAGAGTGCGTCATATCAATTGAATCGTTCCGATTTTAATTTTGCCGCCTACGGTGAATGTCTAGGGATATGGGCTGGCTGAATAGTCCAGCCTTCTTTTACTCGGGACGTAAGCGGATGGCTCACTAATTTCATTAAGAAAAGTGTATCAGAACCGACCTTGTTCTTCCGAAAATATCCATGGTGCAAACGCTTGTTTTTTGGGTGAGGTCAGGGTAGACTAACAGAACGAACAAATGTTCGCCAACCATGAAAGGCAGGCATAAGCACTGATGGCTATTATCTATTGGAAGCTGGGGCATCTCACCACGGAAGGATTTCAGCGACCCTTAGATGCGTTTTTAGTATTTCGCGACGGCCTGGTTTTTGATGTTGACAGCCGCGGATGGGATCTTGGCATTCGGCCCGGCAACGGGCTGGCTGAAATGAAATGGAAGTATCCGGGAGCGATTTGGGTTCCCTGGCAGGCTAGCTATTATCATAAATTAACCATTTCTTTGCAAGAATGGCTACGCCATCACGCTGCCGCCTATGAACAGGCCGATCCCCGCGAAGGTTGGTGGGAGTGGCCGCGCCTAACCGAGTCAGAGTGGCGCAAGTTAATTGATCAAATTGTTCCCCGCTGGGCACAGCGGATAGATGCGGGAGTGGCCTCGCATCCCTGGCTGGCTCATTGGATTGCCGAAAACGGCGCTCAATTGCAGTTGCCTTATTGGTCCTCTTCTTTTTGGAGAACATACATTCTAAATCCTAAAAAAGAAAATGAATTTTGGCCGCGTCTGCCTCTGCGATTCGTGGAGGGGATTCCCGCGAAGACTCGCCAGCAGTGGCGCAAACGGCGGTGGGAACAGGTGGGGGATGTTCCCGGGCTTTTAGATCGGATACGTTCACATAATCTTTTGGGGTCATCGGTTCATCTCAAGGAAAAACTCTTAATTCGGCGATTTGACGAGCTAATAGGCGGAGGCGTGGGGGAGATTTTAGGTGATATGGCCGGTGAGTTGGCGGATATTTGCCGAATAGAGAGGCAGGGCATTCGTTTTTTGCGGCTCACATGGCTTCGGGGTGTCGGAATGGAGCGGAGAGAGCGGGAATGGCCGGTTGTGGCCGGAGACGGAAAATCTGTTAGAGCCCGCGTGTTGTCGCTTTTAAATCATCCCCCCTTGAATCCGTTTGACGAAGTGCGTTTAGAGGCGCGTTTGGAGCCGGTTGTGCCGGCCCAGATATCTTGGTGGGATCAGGCTCAAGCGCGTCCCCGGCAAGTAATTGATATGGCTAACTTGATGCGGTTCGCTCCCGACCGCCGGGAATTGCTGCTGCGGCATTGGGACTTGTGGCGAATGGCCGGAGGCGATCATGAGTGAAGCTTTTGGAAGCGGTTTGGGTAAAAAATCGGGTCCCACAGAAGTTTATCTGGCAAAAACAGTTGGTGGTTATTCGACGCATTCTCGACTATTGGAGAGATATTGGGGAGTGGTGGCATAATGAGCCGGAATTGTGGTTTTGGAGAGTTCAAAGCGACCAGCAAGGCGTCTACGAATTGGCCTGGGATCCCTCAAAAAATCAGTGGTGGCTTTACTATATCTACGATTAAACGGGGAATTGTGGTGCCTTTTCCCAGAGAGCGGATAGTTCAAAATTGGGAGGTGTTGGAGTTGAGAAGCCGTCAATATCGACTGCGCCCCGGATCGTGGGCTGATCGTTTTTGGCGGTTGATTTCCATGCCGATGGATCAATGAGTGGGGCGCATCTTCATGTCCATTCCGCCTTTTCCTTTTTAGACGGAGCTTCTATGCCGGAGACGCTGGTCAGGGCCGCTTCCGAACGGGGGATTGACACCCTGGCATTGACGGACTGTCATCGTGTTTCCGGTATCGTTTCCTTTTTACAAGCCTGCCGCCGCTATGGAGTAAAAGGTATTGTGGGCAGCGAGGTACAGGTGGAGTCTTTGGGAAGTTTAGTGTTATTGGCACCAAATACGGCCGCCTATGAAGATTTGATCCGGTTATTGAGCGAAGCTCATTTGTGTCACCCTCGTCTTGAACCCCGCGTGACATGGGAGGGGCTGGGTCGATGGGGTTCTTCATTGATAGCTTTGACGGGTGATCGCAATGGTATTTTGGCACGTTTGATCATTGGAAAGGATGGTGAGGCGTTAAATCTCGTTGAAGATCGCCTGGATAATATTTTTGGTGCCCGTCGAATTTTTGTAGAGGTGACCGCTAGCCTTCTTCCTGGTGATCGTCGATTGTTTCAGCATCTTCACCAAATAGCTCAGCGCCGAGGATGGGGAGTTGTGGCGACGGGGGCGGTTCATTATGCCTATAAAGAGGATTTTGGCCTATTTGATTTAATGATTTGCATTCGTTCGGGGAAGCGGATTGACGAAGTGTTTCCTGGACGCCGGTTAAATGCGGAAAATTATCTTAAGCCCTGGCATGACTTTGAAAAGCTGTTTCGGGACTGGCCTGATGTACTGCGGACCACGTTGTCGCTGGCGGAGCGGTTGGAG
>JAJYTS010000080.1 GCA_021792935.1 Bacillota bacterium
GATTGCCCGATCAGGAATTCAAAGGACTCTGCAGACGCCCCAAGTATTTCAGCAAATTACCGTGATGGAAAATCTGGTCGCTGCTCAGATTGCGCCGCGCGGTCCCCATTTAACCTGGGCGGGATTCAGTTTGTCAGGCGGTCGGCGCTACGAAAAAGAAGCGGTTCAAAAGGCCCAGAAAATGTTAGAGGGGAGTCCTTTACGCAACGAGGCCGACAAGCCGGCCGGCGACTTGTCTTTTGGACATCAACGATTGTTGGAGATCTACCGCGCTTTAATTCTCAATCCCCAGGTTGTGCTATTGGACGAACCGTTGTCAGGCCTAACGCGGCAAGAAGCCGATGTCGTGCTTAATTTGGTCAATAATATGCGGCAAGAGCACCGCACCGTGCTGTTGGTTGAACACCACCTGCCTAGTGTGATGTCCGTGGCGGACCGCGTGGTGGTGCTGGCCGATGGCACAGTAGTGGCCAATGACCGCCCAGACGTGGTGCGGCACGACGAAACGGTGCTGCGCGTGTACTTGGGAGAAGAGCCGAACGACGGTCAAACGCCAACCGTGTCCGGGGCGGATGACAGCATAGGAGATTGACCGATAGGGGTGCTGGCGATGGGTTTGGAACTGACAGAATTGACGACCCACCGGGGACGCGTGCAGGTGCTGAAATCCTGTTCGCTGACGGTGGCTTCGGGGGAAGTGGTAGCGCTGCTGGGGCCTAATGGCGCCGGCAAATCCACTCTGCTGGGCACCGTCATGGGGTTATATCCCTCGCGGACAGGCCGTGTGCTCGTCAATGGGCAAGATATTAGCCGAGTGCCCATTCATAAGCGGATTGCCTACGGGCTGGCGCTGGTGCCCGAGCGCCGACAGGTCTTTTCCCATCTGTCGGTGGAGGATAACTTGGCGCTGGGGGCCTTTTACCGGCGAGTCCCCAGTACCGACATGAGCCGCGATCTGGAAAGTATTTTCCAGTTGTTTCCCGGGCTGCAAAAGCACCGGCGGCGACGAGCCGGATGGCTTTCGGGCGGCGAACAGCAGATGGTAGCCATCGGCAGAGCGCTCATGGCAAAGCCGCAAATGCTGCTGCTGGACGAACCTAGTCTTGGTTTGGCGCCAGTGGTGACTAAAGAAGTCTTTGATGCCTTAGCGCAATTAAAAGATGCCGGACTCACCACGCTGATCGTGGAGCAGAATGTGTCTCAAGCGTTGGCCTTGGCATCGCGTACGTATATTTTAAGCAACGGCGAGATCTTATTTGAGGGGTCGTCGGAACAGGCTAAAGAAGCGCTCTCCTCCGGCTACCTCACCATCGGTTAAAGATCCTCGTCCAAAGCGTGGCAACATCCGCCCCCGGGGCCAATATTGTGGTGTGCCCGCGAGGGGTGCCCCCTGGGTTTTAAACTCCACCAGGACGCCAGACGTTTGCCAGGGTCCAACAATTAACAACCCTGGGTTAATCGACCCTAAATTCTTGGCAAGATCACATTCACCACCGCTGCCCGGCCGCGGTGAACTTCCGCGATAGCCTGCTTTAAAGCGGACTTGAGCTTCTTAGGGTCAGATACCTTCACGGCGTACGCGCCGCCTGCCGCCGACGCGATTTGTTCCAGGTCGGCATCGTGATAGAAATCGACGTGAAAGTCGGAATGGCTCCGCGCGTTTCCTTGAGGATGGACCGCCAAAGTGGACAACTTGGGAGATTTCCAGCCACCATTGTTGTAGATGACGGTGAGAAAAGGAATTTGATATTTTGCCGCAATCATATGGACCGCCGTGGGAACGCTGAAAACATAAGATCCGTCACCAGTTAGCGCGACCACCGTTTTATCGGGATGGGCGAGCTTCATTCCCAAGGCTGCCCCTCCATGCCAACCCAGCGAACTCGCGCCGCTGGCAAAAAAGCCGCCAGCAACGCCCGCATGGAGATGCCGCCACACCACACCATAGTTGGAAACGGCTTCACTCAACACGATGGACGAAGATTCCTCCACCACTTCCCGCACCATACGGGTCAAGAATTCCGGGGTTATGACCCCATCTTGAGGCCAGGACTCCCGCTCAGCCCACTCCCTCCGCAATCGCGCCGACTCAGCCGCAACCGCTTCCCGCCGACCAGCAACGGCAGCCTCATCCCCTTGCATTCGCCCCAATCCCTGGTTGATTTGGCGCAACGCCTGGTACGCATCCGCGCGAATGGCCACGGCTTCGGAGTAATACCAAAGCGGCATGGCTTCCTTCAGGGGGTCGCAATCAATCCAAAATAATTTTGTTCCCGGACGAACGTGACTATTCTGAGGCATCCAGGGAATATCGCTATCGAGCACCAAAACCACGTCCGCCTCTGCAAGGTATGGGTTGGGGGAAACAAAGTCGTCATACCCGAGGTGCAGCGGATGGTCGGCGGGGAAATTCATATAATAAGGGCCGGATTCCACCACAGGCAGGGCCAGCCGTTCACATAACGCCACCAGTTCAGGCACCGCACGGACGTTTCTTCCTAAATAACTAGTAATAACCAAGGGGTTTCGCGCCTGCGTCAAGGCCGTCAAAATCTCCTCAACCTGCTCGCCGGTAAGTCCGGAAGGCCTCATGGGCAACAATACGCGGGATACACGCGGTGAAGGGGCAACCGGTTCTTCCAGGATCTCGCGCGCAGCCATCATATAGACCGGACCGCGAGGATCCGATTGCGCCAATTGCGCGGCCCGCTTAACGATTAAATCAATGTTGGCGCCGGTATGCAAATCATAGTTCCACTTGGTAAATCCGCGGACAATACCGCGCTGGTCAAATACGTCCTGCAGATAATGAATAAACTCATTGCGGCTGCCCTTCAACTCCCCGTCTACCGTTACCGGACTAGTCCCGGACAAGATGAGGACGGGAACACGGCCGCGCATCGCGTTGTGTAGCGCCCCGCCCAAATTTTGAGTGCCCACATCCACATGAACTAAAACTGCCTGCATTTTACCGCTGGCTTGGGCGTAGCCATGAGCCGCGCTCAACGCCACCATCTCATGGGGGCAGACCACCACATTAGGCATTTTCGCGCCTTGCGCCTTAAACTTGGCCCAAGACTCAATAATGGCCGGATGGTCGCTCCCAAGATTGGCAAATATGTATTCGACTCCAATTTCTCGCAACGCATCAAGAAGTTGATCAGAAGCGGTGGCTATCAACGCCTCTTGAGCCATTGCATCCTTGTCGGTCATTGCCAACTCTTCCTCCCGCAATTTTTCCGTTTCACCCTTTAAGGCTTTCGCATCACCTGAGAACCCTTTCGCTGATAGTTCGCCGAATTCAGTCTCCATGCGATGTGTCATATTATAGAGATTTTTTGTGCGGGACCCGAAAGCAAATTATGCTTACGGTGCGGTGTGGCAGCGCTCCCCTCATGAAAAACCGTGAGAGTTGTCAATTATGCCCATGATAACTTGAAACTTATGATACCATCAGAGCCAAGGAGGAAGACTTGTGGCCGAAGCAACTCAGCAATTACGCAACACCCCCCGCTCCGCTGGCGTGATTCCGTGGCTCGCGTGGACGCATTTCCTTAATGATGCCGTTGTCAATTACTTGCCAGGAGTCTTGCCCTTTATTCTCTCCGCGCGCCACATACCTGAAGCCTTGGCGGGCACCTTAATTACGGCATTAGGGATGGGGCAAGGATTACAACCTCTATCAGGCTGGATTGCCGACCGCATTGGAGGCCGCTCATTAGTGCTGGGAGGCGTCGCCCTCAGCACGATTAGCGCGACTCTGATTGGTTGGGCACACCCACTTTGGCTTCTACTCACCCTCCTGCTCTTTACGGGAATTGGCAATACCTCATTTCACCCGCAAGCCCTGTCACTCACCCGCGCGCAAGCGGGCGGACGACCTGGCATCGGAATGGCGGCCTTTTTGGTCGGGGGAGAGATTGGCCGGAGTTTGGGACCCTTAGCGGCCGGCGCGGTTGTCCACCATTGGGGTTTGCCTTGGATATGGCTTCTCGGCATCCCGCTGGCAATCACCTATCCCTGGATCGTTAAGGCGATTCCCGCGCAAAAACCCCGCCGCGCGATGGGAAACTCCATTCACTTCAAAAGCCACATCAAGCCCGCGACCGCCTTAGTGTCCTACGCGCTGGTGCGGGCCGGAATGGTTTACGAAATCACCACACTCGCTCCCATCATGTGGCATCAGCAGGGCGGGTCATTAGTGACCGGTGCGGCATTAGTCACCGTCTTCATTGGCGTCGGCATTTTCGGCAATATGCTGGGCGGCTCACTCGACGACCGCGTGGGAAAGGTCCGAGTCCTGCTGGGCACCAGCGTTTTGAGTGTCATTACCCTATTAGCGTTCATGACCTTGCACGGCGCTTGGGAGTGGCCCATATTAGCCCTAATGGGCATTGGGGCGTTTGGCTCCGCAACCACCACAACTCTGGTAGGCCAAGACGTGTTCCCGGAAAACCCCGCCCTCGGCTCTGGAATTGGATTGGGCCTGTCCAACGCGCTTGGGGCCATTATGGCCTTTCCACTCACCTACATCGCGGCTCGCGCTGGCTACTCGGTAACCATTTTAATCCTGGTGGCACTCACCGTGATCACCGCGCCCGCCGTTTTCTGGATGCCAAAACATCGCCCACTTATCCAATAACAGCCTGGTCTTGCAGCAATGGTGTTGAAGGAAGGGCGTCACCGTAAAGAGCAAACGCAGCCTCAAAGCGCAGCCCCACAATTTGCAACGATAGTCAAAAGATCCCAAAAGTACATTGCCTTTGCTGGAACCATTTGGTATAGTCATAGGGCACTCATTTACGGCACTCAACGCCGTCCAAGACAGGGGGTCGCGAAATGGTTTTTCATGGTGTGGCCATGTCCGCATTGGGCCTCAATGTGACCATTTTGGGATCTCCGCCGCCATATTAAAATGGACGTCCGGGACGTCGGCGGGTGATGCCCGCCGACTTTTTTTGTGTGGTAACACCAAAATTTCCGCTTATGTGGAGGTGCGCATGAATCAGCCCCAAGTCCCGTCCGTCAGTCCCAGCGTTCCTGCCCTCATTGCCGACCAACTTAAGAAGTCGTTCCGCGAACGAGACCAAGAAAACCGACGTTGGCGACAGGTCGACGCGGTATCGGACATATCCCTTACCGTGTCCCGTCGCGAGATCTTGGGCATACTTGGCCCCAATGGTTCGGGAAAATCCACACTGATCCGCCTGATGGCTACCTTGCTTACCCCGGACCAAGGCCACGTCGCCATATTTGGGCATGATGTCCAACAACACCGTCTGGCGGTGCGGCGTCTCATTAACCGGGTGTCGGTAGAGGCTAGCTTTTTTAAAAAACTGACAGCGGAGGAAAATCTGGCCTATGCCACGGGATTGTATGGAGTCCCGAACCGCGCGGCCCAGGTCAAAGCCCGGGAGATTCTACGCCGCTTAGGACTGCCGACAAGAAAATTGAAGGTGCCCATGGAACAACTATCCCGTGGCCAGCAGCAAAAAATCGCCATTGCCCGCGCCTTATTGACCTCACCCACCCTCATGCTGCTGGACGAACCCACGACCGGACTCGATCCCAAGTCCCGCCGCGAGGTGCAGCAATTTATTCTGGAAGTGAGAGCCACCCATGACGCCACCATTATCATTTGCACCCATGACATGAATGAGGCGGAAAGATTGTGCGACCGGGTCGCCATTATGAGCCGCGGCCGCTTTGAGGCCTTGGGAACCGTTGCAGAACTCAAAAGCCGGTACGGATCCACCCTTGAGGAGGTGTTTTTCGCCCTCATAGGCGAGCCTTTGGGAGAAGCCGGCGAACAGGAATTTTAATCCCTATGGAGGTGCGGCATGTTAAGTATCATGGGCGAAACCCGAGCGGTGTGGTCGCTGGTTCGCCGCAATTTTCATCTACTTCGACGCTACTTGGGATGGGAATTGGTGTTCTGGTTCTATAACCTGATTAACGCCCTCACCATCGGCCTTATCGGGCTTAACACACCGGCCGGACCCACTCGCGATCGTACGGTCGTCTATCTCGTCATCGGGGCATTATTATGGAACTTCCTTTCCATCCTATTTCAAGAGGTTTCCAACTCGGTGCAATGGGAACGCTGGGAAGGCACCATCGAATATAGCTTCATGGCTCCCATTCGCCGCATCACCTATCTTCTAGGGGTGTGCGCCTGGGCGGTCCTTTACGGATTGGTGCGCACCCTGGTGATTTTGGTGGGTGTGGCCCTCTTCTTTCATATCAATCTGCAGGGCGCGGACTTGACGGGGGCGGGACTCATTTTGATCGCCTCCAGCGTTCCTTTTATCGGCCTGGGACTTATGGCGGCCGTGCTGCCGCTGTTGTCTACCGAACGCGGCGCGCAGGCCACTCAGGTTATTCAAGGGGTGCTGCTATTGGTATCGGGCGTCTATTACCCAATATCGGTGCTTCCGGCCTGGATTCGCTGGGCTTCGGTCCTGTCTCCCGCTACCTACACCTTGAACTCCGTGCGAAAGGCCGTCCTTAATGGCGCCTCGATTCACTCCTTGCTTGGTGTTTCCGCCGGTCTGCTGGCATCAGGAATTGTTCTCATTCCTATTGGACTAGGCATTTTTTTGCTGGCGGAGCGTTACGCCATGCGCGCGGGCTCACTAAAACGCAACGGCTAGCGCGCCCCAGAGGAAATGACTATACTATGGAAGCGTGAATGACGTGAGAAAAAACGACGCGTTGTCAACAACCCGGCCCGCGGCCACCCCATCGCGAATGTTGGTGGTGGTGTCGCTCATGCTGGCCATGGCCCTAACAGCCATGGACTCCACCATCGTAGCTACCGCCATTCCCACCATTGTGCGCGATCTGGGGGGATTCGCCCTATTCCCTTGGGTCTTTTCCATATACCTCTTAACCCAGGCGGCAATGACTCCGATTTATGGCAAGCTGGCGGATTTATACGGACGAAAGCCCATATTGCTGGTTGGATCCGTCATTTTTCTCTTAGGTTCGGCACTCTCGGGCGCGTCCTGGAATATGATATCGCTCATTGCCTTTCGCGGATTGCAGGGGGTTGGCGCCGCCTCAATCCAGCCCATCGTCACCACCTTGGCGGGCGATCTTTTCACTATTGAGGAACGGGCCAAAATGCAGGGGTATCTCTCCAGTGTGTGGGGCCTGTCCGCCATTATTGGCCCTGCTATTGGAGGCCTGTTTGTTCAGTACGCCTCTTGGCGATGGATCTTTTACATTAATATCCCCATCGGCGCCGCTGCTCTAACAACGGTATCCATCTTTCTGCATGAAAAGGTTCAACACCGGCGCCATCAGATTGACTACGGGGGATCGATTTTGCTCATTCTTTCCATCGGGCTGGTCATTACCGGTCTGCTTGAAGCCGGCGTGTCTTGGAGCTGGGCTTCCTGGGAATCTATAGCCACTTTGGGCGGCGGCCTTTTACTCGTCATCGTGTTTATCCTATGGGAGCGCCGCGCCCCAGAACCGGTGCTGCCCACCTGGGTATTTGGCCAACGCATTCTCCTGACCGCTAATTTGGGAAGCTTGGGAATCGGCGTGCTCACTATTGGACTCAGCTCCTATTTACCCACCTATTTGCAAGGCGTTCTTCGCCAGACCCCCTTGGCGGCCGGCTTCGCGCTGGCTGCCATGTCGGTTGGATGGCCGATGGCGTCGGCGTTTTCAGGCCGCCTCTATCTGAAAATTGGATTCCGCAACACCGCGTTAATAGGGGCGATTGTCACTATTGGCGGTGCCATTGGATTTGCATCCTTAGGGCCCGCATCCCGGATCGAGGAAGCCGCCGTGTTCAGTTTTCTTACGGGCGTGGGGTTAGGGTTGGGGTCAACCTCGCTGGTCGTTCTCATTCAATCCATAGTCCCTTGGAACCGCCGAGGAGTGGTGACCGGGGCCAACATGTTCACGCGCCAGTTAGGCAGCACCTTAGGGGTGGCGGTGTACGGGACCATTGTCAACGCGGCTTTAACGCTGGCATTTGTACACCCTCCCGCCCAGGTTGCCGCGCGGCTGCCCCACAATCTAAATGCCGCGGGCTTAGCCATAGGAGGCATATCTCGCCTTTCCGGCGTAGTTTTGAGAT